>JAFTHJ010000196.1 GCA_017457465.1 Clostridia bacterium
CAACCACAGCGTCGGGAAGCTCTCCCGTCATTTCAAGGAACTGTTCCCTCGCTTCAATTCCGACAACGCTCTGGAAATCTCTTACCATCATCGGAAAGGGGTGGGGACCCACAACCGAGCCTATGCAGTATATCGAATCCTTGTATTCCTTACTATACGCGTCAAAAGCGGCGTCAACCGCCTCCTTGAGCGTCTGCAAACCGTGAGTTACCTCCACAACATTCGCGCCGAGACTCTTCATTCTCGCAACATTGGGAGCCTGTTTCTTGATATCGACCGAGCCCATATAAATGTCACATTCAAGTCCGACATACGCCGCCGCGGTTGCGAGAGCAACACCGTGCTGTCCCGCGCCTGTCTCGGCGATAACTTTCTTCTTGCCCATATATTTTGCGAGAAGCGCCTCTCCCATACAGTGATTGAGCTTGTGGGCGCCCGAGTGGTTGAGGTCCTCTCTTTTCGCGTAAAGCTGAACCTTGCCGCCGAGCGAGTCAGAAAGTCTTTCAAGGTGAGTTATAGGAGTCGGTCTGCCCTGAAATTCCTTTCTTATTCTGCGAAGCTCCGCTATAAATTTTCTCGACTGACAGATGGAGTAATACGCCTCGGTAATTTCCGCCATAGCCGCCTTGAGCTTGTCATCTATATATCCACCGCCGTATTTTCCAAAATAACCCTCCTTGTCGGGATATTGGCTGAAATAAGTATCAAAATCAACGCCGTTAAGTTTCATAATAGTTTCTCCTTTAAATTATCTGATATTTAATGTAATGTTTCGTCTTTGTTCGGATTAGCCGCGCCATCGCTTGGATATTATAAACATTTTCTCCTCCGTAAAACAAAAAAATCCTGCCTCTGATAATTCAGGGACAAGACTGAAATCCTGCGGTACCACCCATATTGGCGTTCTCACGCCCACTCTGCATTGCACACATATGCAACTGAGGCAGATAACGGCACCGCTCACCGTCGGTAACTACTTGCTCTCGCTGTCGTCCGACCTCATAAGTCCATTCACTGAAACCTCAGTATCGCACTCACAGCAACGGCGACTCTCTGAACCTGCTAAATAACAGCTACTACTCTTAATCATAGGTTTTGATACGGTTATTATACACGCATTACGGGCGTTTGTCAATAGCTTTCGGAAATTTTCTCAAAAATCCCCCTCGCTACGACAAACGCCCGTGCGTTAATTATTCAAAATCCATTATATCTATCCAGCCGTGGAGGAAATCTCTCTCCTCGGGCTTACCCTTGACAGACTGCGATGCCGCCACGATAGGAAGCCACTTCTGAATATACTTCTTCTCTGTTCCGCTCTTCTTGCAGAACAAGTCCATATATTTATCCGCAACATCGCGCTTACCGCGAAGACAGAACATAAGATAGCTTCTCGCCACATCGGCGGACGCATTTCCCTGTGTTGCGTGTGCCCAGTCGATAATATAAGGAATTCCCGACTCGGTGATTATAATATCCGTGGGATTGAGGTCGCCGTGGCATACCTTCTTGTGCTTGGGCATTCCCTCAAGACGAGCGTGAAGCTCATACTTCGTCGTATCGCTGATATCCGCCTCGGATATCTTTCTGTTCATCTTGTCCTTGAGTTTGCCAAGCATCGGGCAGGTTTTAGAATGTATCTTCATCTGGATATCAACGAACATCTCAAGATATTCATCGAGCTTCTCGGGATTCGTCTCCATAAGCTCACCAAGCGTTGAACCGGCAATATATTCAGAGGCAATCGCCCACTTGCCGTCAACCTTTGATACCTCGATAACCTTGGGTATATTGAGTCCGGTTTCCTCAACACGCGCCTGATTGAGCGCCTCGTTAAGAACGTCCGCCTTGGAATAATCCGTGTCAAAAACCTTGATTGCACGATCTTCGTCACGGTATACCTTCTTTGAGGGGCGGATTGCGATAACATTATCAAGCTTCATAATATCATTTCCTTTCTTCGGACAGATTTATATTTCGGTATGTGTGCCGTAATAAGCGTTGAGGTACATCTGCTTTATCTCGCTCATAAGAGGATAACGGGGGTTAGCGCCCGTGCACTGGTCGTCGAACGCCTGTTCAACCATATCGTCAAGACGAGCGAGGAAGTCTGCCTCGTCTACACCGTAATCCTTTATCGTATCCTTGATTCCAACACGAGCCTTGAGGTCGTTGATAGCTCCGATAAGCTTCTCAAGCTTCTCCTCGTCGGTCTTACCGCCAAGTCCGAGATAATCGGCGATTTCTGCGTATCTCGCGAGAGTGTGGGGATGGTCGTACTGCGAGAATGTTCCCATCTTCACAGGTGCTTCGGAAGCATTGAAACGAATTACCTCTTCTATCATAAGCGCGTTTGCAACACCGTGAGGCAGGTGATGGAATGCGCCGAGCTTGTGCGCCATAGAGTGACATACGCCAAGGAATGCGTTCGCGAACGCCATACCCGCCATAGTAGCCGCGTTTGCCATCTTCTCTCTCGCCTCAACATCGGTCTGACCGTTGTCGTAAGCTCTGGGGAGATACTCGAAGATAACCTTGAGAGCGCGGAGCGCGAGACCGTCGGTGTAGTCGGTCGCGAGCATAGCAGCGTATGCCTCAACCGCGTGAGTAACGGCGTCGATACCCGATGCCGCTGTGAGTCCTCGGGGGGCGGACATATGGAAGTCTGTATCAATAATAGCCATATCGGGAAGCAGCTCGTAGTCCGCAAGGGGATACTTGACTCCCGTCTTTTCATCGGTAATAACCGCAAAGGGCGTTACCTCCGAGCCTGTTCCCGCCGAGGTAGGGATAGCGATAAAGTATGCCTTCTCGCCCATCTTGGGGAATGTGTAGACTCTCTTACGGATATCAATAAATCTCATAGCCATATCCATAAAGTCTGCATCGGGATGCTCATAAAGCACCCACATTATCTTTGCGGCATCCATTGCCGAACCGCCACCGAGCGCGATTATGGTATCGGGTGCAAAGGCTCTCATTTGAGCCGCTCCCTCGGTTGCGTTCGCAAGAGTGGGGTCGGGCTGAACATTGAAGAATGTCGCGTGTTGGATTCCCATCTCATCGAGCTTATCTGTTATCGGCTTCGTGTAGCCGTTCTGGTAAAGGAAGGTGTCGGTTACAATAAACGCCTTCTTCGCGCCTCTTACAGTTCTCAATTCATCGAGAGCTACGGGGAGGCAACCCTTCTTTATATATACCTTTTCGGGTGTTCTGAACCAAAGCATATTCTCTCTCCTCTCGGCTACTGTTTTGATGTTGAGCAGGTGCTTGACACCTACGTTTTCGGATACGCTGTTACCGCCCCAAGAGCCGCAGCCAAGCGTAAGCGAGGGAGCGAGTTTGAAGTTATACAGGTCTCCGATACCGCCGTGAGACGAGGGAGTATTAACGAGGATACGGCAGGTCTTCATTCTTGCCGCAAACGCGTTCAGCTTTTCTGTTTCTGTTATCTCATTGAGATAAACGCTCGAGGTGTGACCGTATCCGCCGTCGGCAACAAGACGGTCTGCCTTATCAAGCGCCTCATCGAATGTCTTTACCTTATACATAGCAAGTACGGGAGAGAGCTTCTCGTGAGCAAACTCCTCGGAAAGCTCAACGCTCTCAACCTCGCCGATAAGTATCTTTGTGTTATCGGGAACGGTAACGCCCGAAAGCTCGGCAATCTTCGCCGCTCTCTGTCCGACAATTTTTGCGTTGAGCGCACCGTTGATGATAATAGTCTTTCTTACCTTTTCTGTCTCATCCGCATCAAGGAAATAGCATCCTCTTGCAGCGAACTCCGCCTTGACAGCGTCATAAATGCTCTCAAGCACTATAACCGACTGCTCGGACGCGCATATCATACCGTTATCAAATGTCTTTGAGTGAATTATCGAGTTGACTGCCTTGAGAATGTCTGCGCTATCGTCAATTATAGCGGGTGTATTACCTGCGCCAACGCCAAGAGCGGGTTTACCGCTCGAGTACGACGCCTTAACCATTCCGGGGCCACCGGTTGCGAGGATTATGTCCGCTTCCTTCATAACCGTGTTTGTCATATCAAGCGAAGGGACATCTATCCAACCGATAATTCCCTCGGGAGCACCCGCAGCGACCGCTGCCTCAAGCACAAGCTTTGCTGCCGCTATAGTGGAGTTCTTCGCTCTGGGGTGGGGGCTTATGATAATACCGTTTCTCGTTTTAAGCGAAATAAGTGTTTTAAATATAGCGGTAGAGGTGGGGTTAGTTGTGGGGATAACCGCCGCGATAACTCCGATAGGCTCGGCAATCTTCTTGATACCGAACGCTTTATCCTCCTCTACAACTCCGCAAGTCTTGGTGTCTTTATAAGCGTTGTAAATATACTCTGCGGCATAGTGGTTCTTGATGACCTTGTCCTCAACAACGCCCATACCGGTCTCGGCAACAGCCATCTTCGCAAGAGAAATTCTCGCCTTGTCTGCTGCTGACGCGGCAGCAAGGAATATCTTGTCTACCTGCTCCTGTGTGTAGGTCGCGAACACTCTCTGCGCCGCTCTTACCTGTGACAGCTTCGCCTCAAGAGCCTCCACGCTGTCAACTACAGTATACTGCTTCTCGTTCATATTAAAACCTTTCCGTTGCGTTTTTTCACGCACTCAAAAAATCAGTTTTGCGGACTTTTGTCCGCTTTTTCATTATAATGAGGCGAATTTTTCACCTCATCACGGTTCAATTATATCATTCAGAAAAATCCTTGTCAATATATTTTTGTTAAAAAATTGTCATATTCAGATAAGTTGTACAAATACGTGCAATATTATTTGTCATTGTTGCCGTTGTATGTGCTATTTTTACAACAAAAAACCGTGTTTTTTGCTATTCTCCGCGTTTTTTACCCGAACGAACCCCCACTCCGTCGATATAAACCTCGGGCTCACCCTTCTTGGGAAAGTCAAGAATAGCCGCCTCGTCTCCGAGCTTGAATACCTGCTCTGTTCCTCGGAGCTTACCGAAGCCCACGCTTATGTCAAACTCGTCACCGTCGATAGTCACGATAGCCTTTCCCATAAGCATTGAATATGTCAGCGAGACCTTATGCTCACCGTCCTCAAGCGAGATATCCCAGTTAATCTTCTTTGCCATAATTTTCTCCCTTCAAACAACAAAAATCTCGGATTACCACTGTACTTATTTAAATCATTCTATCACATTTATCCGCCGTTGTCAATTGTATATAAATTTCTTTGAAAATTATAAAATTTTATAAACCCTGTTCCATTTGAGCAAATAATATGATATAATATGTAGGAAATTGTAAAAAGGCGGTTTTTCAGATGGGAAAAGCAAGAGAAAAAACGAAAAAAATATTCAAAGACCGAGAGCTGGAGCAAACCAAGCACTATTCAAAGCGAATGTCAGCTATCGTCTTGAGCGCATTTTCAGTGCTCTCCTGTGTACTTGCCATTCTGGGATTCCTCTGGCTTAAGACCAATTTCTCGGATGTCGACGTATTCAAGGCGTTCGTTGAGAAAAACTACCTTTTGAGCGCAATAGCTCTGATAATAATATGTGCCGTTCAGGTGATAATCGCGCTTATTCCGGGGGAGATTGTTGAGATAGCCGCTGGATACGCGTTCGGAGCTATTCCGGGAGCGCTGATATGCCTTGCGGGAATTACTCTCGGCAGCGTTTGTGTGCTTCTCCTCGCGAGGAAATTCGGCAGACGCTTCGTTGAATCGCTCTACCCGCGCGAGAAGATAGATTCTCTCCCGATACTCAACAACCCCAAAAAGCGAAACGCCTTCACCGCCCTGCTCTTTCTTATCCCAGGAACACCTAAAGACCTCATTACTTATATAATAGGTATCACCGAGATGAGCATACCGCTCTATCTGCTCATAGCCACCACTGCCAGAATCCCCTCAATCATTATGTCCACCATCGGCGGCGATGCTCTCGGAGATAATAAATTTGTTTATGCTATTGTCGCTTTTATCATCTCGGGAGTGATAAGCCTTGTCGGTTACCTCGTATATCTGCGTATATCGAAAAAGAACAAGAAAAAAGACGAAAACACTTCTGTTAGCAATATAAACAATTAAAAAGTTTGAATTTTGGATAAAAAACACAAAAAAATTAGTGTTATTAACGGTATATTAACAATATTTTGTAGAACTGTTCATAAATAGATGTTAAAATATAGCCACAAAGAAAATCGGAAAAATCAGGAAACTGAACCGATTATTATTGAGTATATTTGAAAGGAACCGAAGAAAATGGCATTTGACGCTCGGTACGAGTACAAAATCGAAATCGACACAATGGAGGACGCAAAGAAAATCGTCTCCATCGCAACCAAGCTCAACGGAAAGATAGTTCTCCGTAGCGGTTCAAAATTCTCCGTGAATGCGAAAAGCCTCCTCGGAGTTCTCCTTGCTAAAAAGCTCAATTGGGGCGACCTGAAAATTGCTATGGAGCAGGACCATTACAGCGAGTTTGAGAAGTTTATTATAGATTGATTTTTGTACGCAAAAGCAATATCCCGCCGCAGAAAATTCTGCGGCGGGATTTCTTCATTTCTTATATCAGTTTAATCGGTATAAAAGATTATCTCGTCGGGGAAACACATTCCGAGTCGCTCACGGGCTATTCTTATCTTATAGTTATCGTCAAGCGGCATTTCAACGAGATATTCAAGCTCGTCTATATCATCCTGAAGCTGCTCTATGTAGGCTTCCTTTTCGGCTTTTTCGTCCATTATTTTATTATATTTCATAACGCTCCAGAGGAAGAACACCACGGCAAACACAAAAAACAGAGCGATAAACGCCTTTATAACAGACGCGAGAAGCGTCTTTTTTTCTATAAAATACTTTTCAAACGCCATTTTCCTCTCCTCCGTTCTGAAATCCTTTGCGGGATAGCTCAAGCATCTCCCTCCGCTTTGCTTTATTATACCGCATAATCCGCTTTTTTGCAATACCCGACGCGATTTTTTTCCACAGTGACCTCAATATTTTCACCACCGTACGCCAAAGATAAACGAATGGACGCGAGGCAAGATAGAGGACTATCCTCACCGCGGCTCTTACAAAAAAGATTATTCCCTCCGAGAGGAATATGACAAGCTTTCCTACCGTGAAATAATACAGCGCAAAGCCCACTGCCACCGAGGCTATGGTATAAAGGCGGAACTGACCTCGGTTGAGGTAATAGTTGAGTATCACAATTCCGCATCCAAGGTAGGCGAAAAGAAGAATATCCTGTATAAATATAAGCGCCGCTTCAATTCCCCGCTTGACTCTTTTTTTCTTGCCGCCCCGCTCAAGCGTCCCCACGAATGGAAGCTTTATGGCGTACAGCCTCGCAAAGCTCTTTGCCGAATATCTCACGCCCATAAGGGCGCGGATTATTCTGTTGACATCGTTGAGTGCCCCCGCCGACATACCGAACAAAAAAGAGTATATCAGCAGAAGCGTCAGCATATAAGGCGATATTTCCATTATTTGAGCAGCTTTCCAAAGAGTCCTCGGCGGGGTGTATCCGTGGTATCAGTGTAAAATACCGCGTCGACAGTTCCGTCAAGCGTGACCACTCCCCGCTCGGTATCAAGCACGTTTATCTTCATTCCTTTTCCCTCTGCCGTAAGCTCTCCGCACACTGTTTTAAGCACTACACACACGTCATCGAAGCTCACTACCTCGCGCACACCCGTTATCTCCATATGCTTTCGCATATCCAGAACTATTCCGTGTACCTGACCTTCCTTCACACCGTTCATATAATATCCCCCTCAAATCAAAAAACTCCGCATACTCATCAATAAAATGAATATGCGGAGCTTTCTTTTTTTATTCTTTTATTCTATTATCTCATACATTCCCGCGGCATCCGCCTTGGCTACCGTCTCCTTGACGTCAAGCACTCTGACCTTGAGCCGTCTCTGCCCGAAGCTAACCTCGATAACGTCGCCTACCTTAACATCATACGACGCCTTGGCGACACGCCCGTTAACACATATGTGGTCGGCGTCACACGCATCGTTAGCCACCGTTCTTCTTTTGATAATTCTGGATACCTTCAGATATTTATCAAGTCTCATTATATCGCACCTCCAAAATACAAAGGCGGCAAAGATAAATATCCTTGCGCGCCTAATGTATAAACAGACAAAAATTAGTTTACTGCGTCCTTAAGACCCTTACCTGCAGAGAATGCGGGGGACTTGGAAGCTGCAATCTTGATGGTCTCACCGGTCTTGGGGTTACGGCCGTCTCTTGCTGCTCTTTCCTTAACCTCGAATGTTCCAAAGCCAACGAGCTGAATCTTCTCGCCTGCCTTGAGAGTCTCTGCGATAACTTCTGTCATTGCGTTAACTGCTGCCTCTGCGTCCTTCTTCTTAATATCTGCTTTTGCTGCGATTGCTTCGATAAACTGTGTCTTGTTCATGATTTTTATTCCTTCCTAAATTTTAATATTTGCCAAACTCGACGTTCGACATATTTATGTATTGATTATATCACACATTTTTAGCAATTTCAAGAGTTTTTTGCTGATTTTTCTAATTTTTTTATACATTTTTCACTTATTTATGCTTAATTCTGTCCCAAATTGCGTCAAGCTCGGTCATTTGCATTGAATTTATGTCCTTACCGAGAGCAATCGTCTCATTTTCGATAATTTCAAAACGTCCGATAAACTTATCCGTGGCGCGGTTGAGTGCCGTCTCGGGGTTCACTCCGAGCTTACGGCAGAGCGAGGTGACAGTAAGAAGCAAATCTCCTATCTCCTCCTCGATAGCGTCGGCGTTCTGCTCTGCCATAGCGTCACTGACCTCGACCATCTCCTCTGCAAGTTTATCCATAACCGCCTCGGCACTCTCAAAATCGAAGCAGGACGCCTTTTTGCCCACCTTGGTCGCGCGCATAAGCGCGGGGAGCATAGGCGGGATAGATTTGAGCTTCTCTGTAACCGTTTTTCTCGACTTCTCCTCGCTCTTTATCTTCTCCCAATTTGAAAGCACCTGTGCCGAGCTGTCGACAGATATCTCGCCAAACACATGGGGGTGTCGGTGTATCATTTTGACACATATATCATTTGCGACGTCATCGATGCAAAAGGCTCCCGCCTCCTCCTCAATTCTCGCGTGAAATACCACCTGAAGCATCACGTCTCCAAGCTCCTCACGCAGAAGCTCTCTGTTGTCTGTGTCTATCGCCTCGATTACCTCATAGGTCTCCTCGATAAAATCGTCACGGATGCTGTGGTGGTCCTGCTCTCTGTCCCAAGGACATCCCTCCTCGGAGCGCAGTATTTCCATAATCTCCACAAGGTCATCGAATGTGTATTTCTCCTTTGCGACAAGCTCTGCCGCGTATTCCTTTACCGTCATTTTTATTCCTCCTTATCGGGGTATCTGCCCCATATTTTATATTCACTGTCTTATAAGTCCTGTTTTTCTCACAATATCAAGCGCCCTGCTCCCCGCGGGAAGCATAAGCATATCCGACTCTCGCACCGCTCCGAAAACAAGAGCGAACAGAAAATAGCTCACCAAAGCCGTAACAAGCGCCGCCGCAAAGGCTATGAGCATATTTCCTCCGAAAAATTCCACCGCCATATATACGGCGTAGGATACGGTTATCATAGCAACAGACGCGAGAAAAGGTCTTGCGTAAATACTCGCGACGCTCCCTGTTCTCGGCACTGTCTTATTTATAAAATAAATGTTTATCGCGGTTATAGTGAGATTACAGAGCAAGGTGCTCACGGGAGCGCCCCAGACTCCGACCGAGGGTATACCTATGAGAATATACGCGCTCACTATTTTGACCGCCGCTCCGATAACCATTGAGATTATCGGCTTTGTGGTCTGGCGATATGACTGAAGTATTGCGTTTGCCGTGGTTATAACACAGGAAAACAGTATTGAAATTCCAAGTGCCGACAAAAGCGGAGCCGCCACCGCCACCGCCTCGGGCTCACCCGAGAAAAGCAGACTTAATATCTGCTCCGAATAAACCGCCACCCCGACAGATGCGGGCATCGCAAAGAAAACCGTTATCCGCATAGCCGAATCCGACACAGAGCATTGCCCCTCCGCGGAGCCGCGCTCTATTGCCGCCGAGAGGCGCGGAACAAGAGCCAATGCGACAGGTGTGATAAGTGACGGTATAAGCCCGAACACAGGCACGGCGAGTGTGGTATACGAGCCATATATAGCGTTAGCCCCCGCCGAGCTATAGCCTATATCCTGAAGTCTGCGCATAATGAGCGCCATATCGGTTATTCTGGTCAGGCTTATTGCCGCCGAGCTTAAGGTTATCGGTATCGCGATTTTGAACAGAGAGACAACAACTCCCTCTCCCGCATCCTTTTGCTCTGTAGGCACCAAGCGCATCTTTTCCCTATGCGTGTGTATCGCCTTCAGCAAAAGCAGATACAGAGCCGAAAGCAAGGCTCCTATACTGATTCCGAGAATCGCGAACGCCGCTACGGCGGGTATGCCGTACCCCGCTTTCAGCGCGAGATTCGCGAAAAGCACTCCGAGAATCAGCTTTCCGAGCGCCTCGATAAGCTGGGATATAGCCGTCGGCGCCATTTTGCAAAGTCCTTGAAAATATCCTCTCACCGCACTTGCGATACAGACAAAAAGCAGCGCGGGTGCTATAGCCGCAACCGACGGAGCGGCGGCGGGATTTTCGATAAGACGGGCGAGTCCATCCGAAAAAAAGAGCATAAACGCGCAGCCGATACCGCCAAGGACAGCAAATACCGTCATCGCCGAGCGGTATACACGCCTAACCTCTCCGTACGCTCCGCGCTCACGGCTGCTCGACACAAGCATTGAGAGCGCCACGGGAAGCCCCGCCGTTGATATCACACACAATAGCGCGTATATCTCATACGCCGAGTTGAAATATCCCATTCCCTCGGCTCCGAGCAAGGCTATCATTGGAATTTTATATGCCAGACCTATAAGCTTAACGATAAAGGTAGATACCGAGAGTATAAAAACTCCCGAAATAAATCCTCCGTCTCCCCTGCCCGACTCTCTTTTTGCTTTCACGCCACCACCCCTTCATACTCGCTTTATCACCAAATATTATTCGGCAAAAAAACAAAGTATTACTTATGTAGCGCTGTGAACCTTATACGAATTCCTTATATAGGGAATTCGGCGAGAGGTATTCCTCTGAAATAACTCCGATAGCTTTTATTTTTTCAAGTATTCTGTCTGCCTCTTCTCTCTGCGGACTGTTCTGCCCTACCGAGGCAAGATATTCCTCAAGATAGGGCTTGAGGATGCCAAGCTCGTAGGCAAAGGTGGAATCTATATAAAACAGGCACGAGTCCTCATATGGAAAGATATTTCTCTCCTCGTTATCCCGCACACTCTTCCATATCTTCAGTGTAAATTCGGCGGATGTATCTCTGAAATGGCAATCCCTGACGGTACGCCGCAAAAGTCTTATCTCATTCGGCTCAAAAAGCTCTCCGCCAGCCTCAATCGAGCTTCTCGGAGAGATATATACACTGATATATCCGTGTATATCAAGTATCGCCCTAACCTCGGGATATATCGCCTGTATGCCCTCAAAGATAAAAATATCGTTCTCCTCGCATTTTATACTCCTGTAAGAGGTTCGGATTCCCGACTTGAAATCAAACACGGGGCAAAGAAGCTCCCTACTCTCGAAAATCCTGTTAACAAAATCCGAAAAGCTCTCAAGGTCGATAGTCTCGGCAGAGTCGTAATCTATTTCACCGTTTCGGTTCTGCTCGGATTTTTTGTGCAAAATCTCCTTGTCGTAATAAAAATCGTCGATAGATATAACGTGTACGCGCTTTCCTCTTTTCCCGAATTCCGATATTATCTTATTCGCCGCCGTGGTCTTTCCCGAGCAAGTCGGCCCCGAGAGCGTGATGACCTTTGCGTCCTCCACGCCGCATATCTCGGCGGCAGTCTCCGAAAGTCTGCGCTCAAAATCCGCCTCGCACTCGCGAATAAAGCTTTTTTCTTCTTCGGGGGTGTCAAATCCTATAGGAGCTTTTATTATTCTTCTCATATCAAAAATCTCCTTTCAAAAGATAGCACTTAATACACATAATCCGACACAAACAGCTCTGTCTCTGCCCGTGTCGGATAAGGTCCTCGGGAGAGCCACTCCCGCTACATTACAGCAACGAATGCTCGGTATAGAACTTGAGCGCCGCCTGACGGAAGCTCTCTGTTCTGTCCTCTCCAAGATATTCGTATGGGTATTTGTGGTGGAACAGACGCTCAATGGATTTTCCGCTCACGTCGTTGCCCGTGTTGTCGACAAGCTTCGTAACAGCTCCCGCTCCCGCGGCAAATATCGAGTGAAGCTCCTCCATCATATATATATTGTAGAGTCCCTCGTGTCCCTCAAGTGAAAATCCAACGTTTTCATAGTTTCCCACGGTATTCTTCTGTCTATACATATAATATGGAAGATATCCGTTCTGAATCGCCTTTATCTGCGAATAATCAACGCACTTACCCGCGTCTCCGCCCTTTATCGAGTATATCTGCGAATTCCGTCTCAAAACCTCCGCCGACCGCTTTACGCAGAAGGTATGTACAGTTATATTTTCGGGCTTTAACTGAAGGATTCTGTCATAGGAATTCGAGAAGACCTTGAAGTTATCACCGGGAAGTCCCGCGATAAGGTCGACGTTGACCGTCCTTATTCCCGACGCTCTTGCCACCTCGTAAGCCTCAAAGAACTCATCCACCGTATGGCTGCGTCCTATTCCCGACAAAACCTCATTGCATAGAGTCTGCGGGTTTACGCTGACTCTGGTAACTCCGTATTCACGGGCTATAGCGAATTTTTCCGCCGTGATAGTATCGGGACGCCCCGCCTCAAGCGTGTATTCGGCAAGAGCGCTCACGTCGGTAAGCGATGCCACCTTTGAGAGCAGACGCCTCAATTGGTCAGGCTCAAGTATCGTGGGCGTTCCGCCGCCGATATATACCGTCTTGACGTTAAGTCCAAGCTCGGATATAACTCTGAAATTCGCCTCTATGTCCACAAGCAGACGCTCGAGATATTCGGGAATGAGGTCGAGCAGTCTCTTTGAAGTATATGACACAAACGAGCAATACGTGCATCTTGACGGGCAAAAGGGTATAGAAATGTAAACACTGCAATCCTTCGGCGTAGATGTTCCCGATATTCTCTTTTCATTGAGCGCCACGTCAACGGCAAGTGCCGCCTTCTTCGGGATAACAAGGTAATCCGAGGTAAGTATCTTCTTTACCTTTGTTTTGCTCACACCGCCGTTGAGCATCTCGGTCGCTACCTTTGATGGGCGCACACCGATAAGCATACCCCAGGACGGTCTGTATCCGACAAGCTCTCCCGCCGCCGAGAGTATCGCCGCGCCGACAGCTATCTTCATCGTTCGCTCCTCGGTGCGTTGAGGTATAAGCAGAGCCTCTTTCTCCGAGACTGCCTCCTTATCTCCTATGCGCATACGCGCCATTGCCGCAATGCACTCCTCGCGCTTCTCTGTTTTCAGATAGAGTGAGGGCGCGTCGGAGCGCTCCTCCTCCTTTTCCCCGAATTTCTCACCGGGGAAAAATATCATGCACAGAGTCTGCACGTAATATTTATTTACAGGGGATTCAATTTTTATGTTCATTACGAACCTCCGCGTCTATTTTTGTTGTCTGAATATCTCGCTCCTCATCACTATAGTGACAGGTCCGTCTGCAGACATATCTATCTCCATATGCTCTCCGAAAGCCCCCGTTCCGACCTGCGTAAGCTCCCCCTTGAGCAGAGAGACGAAATACTCGTAAAGCTCTCTCGCCTCATCAGGTCTTGCCGCCGCCATATAGTCGGGCCTGTTACCCTTTTTGTAATTTGCAAGAAGCGTGAAATTTGAGACGACAAGCGCCTCTCCTCCGATATCCTTGAGCGACAGATTCATCTTGTCGTCGTCATCGGTAAAAATTCGGAGCTTGACCGCCTTTGCCGCAAGTGTCTCGGCATCCGAGCGGGTATCGCCCTCGGCAACCCCGAGAAGCATCATAAGTCCCTTACCGCAGCTGCCGACTACCTCACCGCCAACACTGACCGACGCTCTTTTTACTCTCTGTATAACAAGTACCATACCGCCCCCGCTTATCACGAAAATCCGCGCGTTACGTCAATAACGCCGTCAAGAGATTTCAGTCTTGAAACTATAGAGTGGTAATGCGAAACATTCTTACAGCTTATCTTGAGATTGACTATCGAGCGTCCCGACTGACCGCCAAGTGTGTTTATCTGGAGAATAAATACCTTCATTTCAGACAGAGCCACCGTAATATCTGCGATAATTCCTATTCTGTCGTAAACGTGTATCTTGAGCTGTGCCTCGTAGAAGTCGGCAGAGGTCTCTCCCTCGCTCTCCCAATGTGCCTCAACCCAACGGTCGCGATTCTCGTTGTTCGCCATTCCCACGATAACATTGGGGCAGTCACACTTATGTATGGATATTCCGTATCCCTTGGTGATAAATCCGATAACGTCATCACCCGGCAGTGGGTTACAGCAACGCGCGAACTTGACCAGACATCCATCCGCTCCGTCCACCACGATACCGCTGTTCGACTTCAGGTTCTTCGGCTTCGCCGTCTTTACGTCTTCTGCCGTGATATTCAACTTCGGTGCCTCTGTCTCGGGCATCTTTACGGTTCTGTCAAACTCGTCCTTCAGCTTAAGCGCTACCTTGGAGAGCGTTATTCCGCCGTAGCCGAGAGTATTGTAAAAGTCGTCCGCGCTCATAAAGCCTATGCGCTGACCGACATTCATAACAACCTCGTTTCTCTGCGCCTCGGTGTATGACCTTCCGTATTTCTTGAACTCCCCGTCGACCATACTCTTACCCGTGACAATATTCTCGGGGCGCTTTTCCCGCTTGAACCAACCGCGTATCTTGGTTCTCGCCTCACTGGTCTTGACTATGTTGAGCCAATCTCGGCTCGGGCCCTTTGACGAGGGAGATGTGAGTATCTCAACTATCTCGCCATTCTGCGGAACTCTGTCTATCGGCACTATCATACCGTTTATCTTGGCGCCTATCATAGAGTTTCCGACGCCCGAATGTATCGCGTAGGCGAAGTCTATTACCGTCGCCCCCTGCGGCAGAGCGATAACGTCTCCTCGGGGTGTGAAAACAAAGGTCTCATCGTGGAAGATATCTGTCTTGAGCGCGTTCATAAACTCATCAGGGTCTCTTGCCGCGTCCTCGGTCTCGATAAGCTTCGCTATCCACTCAAGCTTCTTGTCGATTTCCTCCTTCGAGCGCTCACCCGACTTGTATTTCCAATGCGCCGCGATACCGTACTCGGCAACGTGGTGCATCTCCCAAGTCCTTATCTGAACCTCAAACGGTATTCCGTCGCGTCCTATGACAGTGGTGTGCAGAGAGCGGTACATATTCGGCTTCGGGGTGGAG
>JAFTHJ010000197.1 GCA_017457465.1 Clostridia bacterium
ATACCGAGGTCTCCTTGGCGTACTTCCAGAAGACATCTCCGTGACGGCAGTCAGAATAGTGCCACGGCTTACTCGTCATAATGTAATGAAGCACCTTTGCTTCCTCTATCGGATAGGGTATCTCACCGAATATCTCGGTGTTCCACCTCTGGTCAAGCCAGAAAACGTGGTCCTTACAAATGAGGTTCAGATAATCCTCGTCCTGCGTAACAACGAAGTTGTAGGTATGCAGATACTGTATAAATTTATCAAGCACAAAGTGAAGACGGAATTGCTCACAATTGATAAGCAGCACTCCCGCGTTGAAGAAATTGTATCTTGAGATACCTATTACCTTCTCAACATATGTTCCGTATTCGTCCACCTGAACCATAGCCTGTTCGTGACAAGCGCCAAGATATGACTCCCCAAGCTCGGTAAGATAAAGCTCACTCACATCGCCCTGAACGACGGTATCGCTGTCTATATAAATAGCCTTCTCATACTCGGGGAACATCTCGGCGATAAAGAGACGGTAGTATGTGGTCTTTGAATAATAATCGCGTATCGGAAGCTTGTCGGCTATCGAGTGAAGATAGTCGCTAACGTCCTCGAAGCATATCTCGAAATTATCGTTCGCAAGGTCATATACCCTCTGCATCATTCCCTCGGATATCCCCGTGTGCAGAACATATACCTTATATTTATATTCACGTGACGCGTTCTCTATCATAGAGTGAAGCGACACAACTGTATATTTAACGAAATTATCGTCACAGGCATAGAAAATCGGAATTATCGTATCATTCATCGCCGTTTACCTCTCTTTCAAATTTATTCTTCAAGTAAATGTATTCATACAAGACATCGTCAAAGCAGTAGTATCCGAACACCTTATGCACCCGACTTACCTGCCACTGCTTGATGTTGTCGGTATGCGGATACGGCAACCAGAAAAGGCGCTTTGAAAAATGTCTTACGACAGTATGCTTATGCAAAAATTTCTGGTCGTTGAATCTCTGCCGAAGCATCTTCTTTTTTGCAGTCGAGCGGATTATCGCGCTCTGGTCGGCAAAGACGAGCTTTTTAGTCTTTATCAGCGCTCTCGCCCTCTCAAGAAGCCCCGTTCTCTTCATCTCGGCAAGATTGAAAAGCAGAACCCCCGCATTAACATAATTCGGAGAGATAAGATATTTTCCGTAGTGGTCTCTCGCCGCCGCGTATTCATACCCCTCCACATCGGTATCATAAAGCAGATGAATATCTCGGTTGAACATAATATCGGCATCGAGATAAAGTATCTTATCGGGCAATCCCTCGACCATATCGGCAAAAAGGCGTATCAAGGTATAGGGTGAGCAATACGCGCCCTCATTTGGACACTTGCTGAACTCCCGCTCATAAATATCGGTAACATCTATCTTCTCAACCCGATTTTCGTGGTTATACCTCTTTATAACTCCCTCGAAAAATTCTATCTGCTTATCTGTCACAGGGAGATATGTGTCCTTTATATGAGACACATCCATAGTGAAAACATAAAAAGTAAAGGGCTCTCGCGAC
>JAFTHJ010000198.1 GCA_017457465.1 Clostridia bacterium
GGAGTTGTGGTATATGTGAGGAACATACTTGTTCCTATGATAAGCGTGAATATTCTGACTATGGTAAACAACGCCAGATAAAGTCCCTCGCCGTATATCCGTATTTTCCACCATTCAAAGAGCAGCATATCTCCTTTTGTGAAAAAGACCTGAAAGAATACGGCAAAGAGCATTACAAAAAGCACAGGCGTAAGGCTTCTGAATATCGTTTTGAACGGAATCCTTCCGAGCGCGACCACAAGAAGCGCCGATACGAGAAGAACCGCGAAGCCTATTATATTTTTGCAAAACGCCGCCGCGCATATATATACGAGCGCCGACACGACCTTTATTCTCGGGTCGAGCCTGTGCAACGGTGATTCGGCAGGATAGTACTGACCGAGTGCGATACTTTTCATTCGTGAATTTGCCTTTCCTTACCGCGTATGCGGTATCTTTATTTAAACAGCTTCAAAAGCTCCTCATAAGCGCGCTCCGAGGTGTAAACACCCGTGTCGACCTCAATTCCGCGCTCACGGAGTAAAAGCATAAGCTTGGTTATCTGCGGTATGTCGAGTCCCGCACCCGCGAGTCTCTCGGGCTCCGAAAAGACCTCGTCCCGAGTTCCGTTCATTATGAGCTTACCCTCCGACATTACCATAACCCTGTCGCAGTATCTCGCCATATCCTCCATACTGTGACTTACGATAACTACCGTGCTTCCCGAATTCTTTCGGTACTCCATAATATTCGAGAATATAGCCTCACGTCCCGCAGGGTCAAGTCCCGCCGCGGGTTCGTCAAGAATAAGCACATCGGGCCTCATCGCGATAATTCCCGCGATAGCCGCCCTTCTCTTTTGTCCGCCCGACAGGTCAAACGGAGATTTTTCAAGCAGCTCTCTCTCAAGTCCGACAAAGTCTGCCGCCTCCTCTACTCTCTCGGCTATTTCCTGCTCCGAGAGTCCCATATTCCGTGGTCCAAAGGCAATATCCTGTCTTATCGTTTCTTCAAAAAGCTGGGATTCGGGGTATTGCATAACCAAACCGACACGGAATCTGACGCTTCTTATTTCTTTAGGCTTTGCCCAGATATCGGCTCCGTCAAGAAGCACTCTGCCCTCCTCGGGCTTGAGTATTCCGTTAAAAAGCTCAACGAGGGTTGATTTACCCGAGCCTGTGTGTCCTATAATTCCCGTTATGGTATTCGGTACAATATTCAGCGTAACGCCGTCGAGCGCCTTTATCTCGTAAGGCGTTCCCTTGCCGTGAAAGAAAGATACGTTTTCAACAGATATTTCAGCCATCTCGTCTCTCCTCTCCAAGCGCTCTCTCTATGAGCTCGGTGCACCTCTCGGGAGTCGTGCAGTCGCCCTCAAGAGCTATACCCGCCTCTCGCAGTCTGTGAACTATAGCGGTACACTGCGGAACGTCAAGTCCCATAGAGCGCAGAAGCGCCTCGCGCTCAAAGACCTCGGACGGTTTACCGTCAAGCGCTATCCGTCCTCCGTCAAGCACGACAACTCTGCCCGCCATCGCCGCCTCATCCATATAGTGTGTTATCATAATCACGGTAATGCCCATTTCCTCGTTAAGCATCCTGATAGTCTGCATAACCTCTCGGCGCCCTATCGGGTCGAGCATCGCCGTAGATTCATCGAATATTATGCATTTGGGAAGCATCGCGATAATTCCCGCGATAGCCACCCTCTGCTTCTGTCCGCCCGAGAGCCTGTGCGGCTCGTGGTGAGCGTATTTGGTCATTCCGACCACCCGCAGAGCCTCGTCAACTCTCTTTCGTATCTCCGCCGAGGGAACACTTAAATTTTCGGGACCGAAAGCAACATCGTCCTCGACGATAGTCGCGACGAGCTGATTATCGGGGTTCTGGAATACCATACCAACCTTTTTGCGAAGCGCGAAAAGGTCGTCGTCGGTCATATCCGCGTCGGTTATGTCCTTTCCGTCGATATATATTTTTCCGCTCTGCGGAGAAATAATCATATTGAGAAGCTTCGCAAACGTGGATTTGCCCGAGCCGTTGTGACCGAGCACCGCCACGAACTCACCCTCTCCTATCTCGAGGGAAAGCTCCTTTATGACGGGGATGCCGACACCGCTCTCCCCTTTATACGAATAGCTTATATTTTCAACCTTGATAAACGGTAAATCCATCAAAAGCACCTTTTCGTTTCGTTATTTTTGTTCTCCGAATGTCAGAGGGACGTCCACCTTGCACTCGCTCCGCAGGGGAGATATCCTCCCGTAGCGGAAATCTTGAGTCCAAGCTCGTCGGTCTGCGTCCGTCCGCCAAACCTTGAGGTGACTCGGAGGTCAAGGATATATTTCATAGTCATAGGAGAAAGTCCCGTTGTGTAAGAGTTTATGAGAAAGAAGAGCGGGTCGTCCGAGAGAAGCTGCGCCGCAAGTGTAATAAGCGCATCGGCACTGTCCTCTATCTTCCATACCTCACCCGAGGGGCCTCTGCCGTAGGACGGAGGGTCCATAATAACGGCATCGTACCTGTTCCCTCTGCGAATCTCCCTCTCGACAAACTTTTTGCAGTCGTCTACTATGTATCTTATCGGAGCATCGGCAAGTCCCGAGAGCGCCGCGTTCTCCTTTGCCTGTGCAACCATTCCCTTCGCCGCGTCAACGTGAACGACAGACGCACCCGCAGATGCCGCCGCGACAGTTGCTCCGCCCGTATAAGCAAAGAGATTAAGCACCTTTATCTTTCTGCCCGACTTGCGGATAAGCTCGGAAAACCAATCCCAGTTAGCCGCCTGCTCGGGAAAAAGCCCCGTATGCTTAAAGCCCATAGGCTTAAGCACGAATGAAAGCTCACCGTATTTTATATTCCAGTTGGGCGGGAGCGAATTCTTATTCCAGCCTCCGCCGCCGTTGGACGAGCGTCTGTATATCGCGTCCGCGCGTTTCCACGCGGGATGCTTCGCGACATCCTTCCAGATGACCTGTGGGTCGGGGCGCACAAGTATGTATTTTCCCCAACGCTCAAGTCTCTCTCCGTCCGACGCGTCGAGCAATTCGTAATCCTTCCAATTTTCGGAACACCACATATTAAAACCTCCGCCGCAAAACGCGGTCTGAACTCATTTGTTATAGTATTGCGCAAGTCTTGAGGCGCCCGAATGGGCGTGACAGACCGCTATCGCCAAGGCATCCGCCGTATCATCGGGCTTCGGCGGCTTTTTCAGTCCAAGAAAGGTCGTCACCATAGTAATGACCTGCTTCTTCTCCGCTCTGCCGTATCCCACCACCGCCTGCTTGACCTGCAGGGGCGTATACTCAAACACGGGAACACCAAGTCTTGTTGCCACAAGAAGAATAACTCCCCTCGCCTCGGCAACGCGGATACCCGTTGTCTGGTTGGTGTTGAAGAAAAGCTCCTCGACCGCCATCTGCTCGGGTTTGTATTTCTCGATTATCTCCTTCAAGTCGTCATATATCGCGCACAACCTCTGCTCGGTCGGCATACCCGCGGGAGTCTGTATCGAGCCGTAGCCGAGAACCTCAAAGTGAGAGCCTCTGTAATCAATAACACCCCAACCCACGATAGCAAGTCCGGGGTCTATACCGAGAATTATCATCCAAATCCCTCCTTTTCCGCCAAGACGATTTTCGTCGGGCGAAAAGCTCCCGCCCAAAAACAGTTTACTCTATATTATATCACACAACCCCCATCAAGTCAAATATATTTTGTAAAATTTAAAAGACTTGTTTACAAATTATTGGTATTATGATAAAATAATATAAGTGTTGCCGCGAAAATATATTGCAACACGCCTAAAATGACAGGAGTCCACACAATGATGAAGATAATCCCGTTCAAGGTGAACGACACCATAGAGATGAAAAAGCCCCATCCTTGCGGCGCGAGGGAGTTCAGAATACTGCGAGTCGGCAGTGAGATGCGAGTGGTATGCCTCGGCTGCGGAAGAGATATGAGCATTGACCGCATAAAGCTTGAAAAAGCCACGAAGCGCGTCATAACAAGTGACGGCGGCAACGCTCAAAATTCATAAGAAAGGCGCGAAAAAATGAACGATACTATAACAACAGAGCTTTTGGAAACGGCGGAGCAAACAAAAAAGCCGTATTTTCTCAAAAGAATACAGCAAAGAATAACCGGAGCGAAATCCTCGTATCTCGCGTTTTGCTTTATAATCCCCGTTGTACTGACATATCTTCTCTATCTCGCGATGGAGATACATCCGTTCGGGAATGGCTCGGTGCTGGTTCTCGACCTGAACGCGCAATACGTATATTTCTTTGAGGCATTCAGAGACTTCGTTCACGGAGATGCCGAGCTGCTTTACTCATTCTCCCGCTCTCTTGGCGGCGAGTTTATAGGTATGTATGCTTACTATCTCTCAAGCCCCCTCTCGTTTATCGTCGCGCTCTTCCCCGAGGGAAGAATGCTTGAGGCTCTGCTCACACTCTTTTTGCTCAAGAGCGGTCTTTGCGGACTGACCTTCGGCTTCTATCTGCACAAAAACTCAAAAAACACAAATAAGGTTATGGTCGTGGCGTTCTCGACGATGTACGCCCTTTGCGCCTACGCCGTAGTACATCAGAACAACACAATGTGGACAGAAGCACTGATATTGCTCCCGCTTCTGACCTACGGAATAGAGCAGCTTGTCAAATTCGGAAAATACAAGCTTTTCGTCATAACTCTCGCGCTCACGATATGGAGCAACTACTATATCGGATATATGGTCTGCATATACGTCGCACTCTATTTCTTCTACTATTTTCTCGCTTACGGCGGCGGAGAGAACAACCCCCGCGAGAAACGCGCTCACTTTATCCGTTCGCTTATCCGCATAGCATTCTTCTCAATTCTCGCCGTAGCTATATCGGCTTTCATAATCCTTGGCGCGTATTATTCGCTCGGATTCGGAAAGAACGAATTCTCAAGTCCTAACTGGGCACTCACGGCAAGATTCAATCTGCTCGACTTCTTCACGAAATTCCTCCCCGGCTCATACGACACTGTACGCCCCGAGGGACTTCCCTTTGTATACACAGGACTTCTAACTCTCTTTCTCGTTCCGATATTCTTTATGTCGAAAAAGATAAGCGCCCGAGAGAAGGTCGCCTCAATCGCCTTTATCGGATTCTTCTGCTTGAGCTTTATCGCAAGTACGCTCGACCTTATCTGGCACGGCTTCCAGAACCCCAACTGGCTCAACAACAGATATAGCTTTATGCTATGCTTCTTCCTGCTCGTTCTTGCCTACAAGGGATTCGGAAATCTGCGCCGAACGAGCGAAAAATTCGTTCTCGGCATCTGCGCCTTTATAATTCTTTTCGTGGCTGTATGCCAGAAGCAGACCTTTGAGACCTATGTCGAATCGGATTCGGCGCTTATGACGCTCGAATGCGTTTGGCTCTCGGTAATAGCCGCGGTGATATTCCTCGTACTGCTCTGTCTGCTCATCAAGAACAAGAATGTCAGAAAGAGAGAAAACATCGCGGGAATACTCGCCGCCGTTGTTTGCATCGAGCTTTTCTGCAGCTCACTTGCCTGTATGGTCAAGTTTGACGAGGATGTTGTCTACTCAAATTACAGCGGATACAACGAGTTCGTCTCGGAGATGCGTGAGATAACCGATACGGTTCACGAGGGCGATAAATCCTTCTACCGAATGGAGAAAAACAGGCACAGAACGGTAAACGACAATATGGCTCTCGGAATAAACGGTCTCTCAAACTCGACCTCGACACTTAACCGAAAAACAATAGATTTTCTTGACCGTATGGGCTACGCTTCTGTATCCCACTGGTCAAAGTATCTCGGCGGAACCCCCGTAAACGACTCGCTCCTCGGAATAAAATACATCATAGACACCCGAGCGTCACAGACCTGTCCGCTCTACTATACCGAGGAATTCACCACTATGAAAAATTCCGCATATCTCAACCCGTATGCCCTATCTATTGCCTACGGAGTTGACAGCTCGGTCAAGGAATTTGACCTCGGTAAGCACGACAGCCATTTTCTCAAGCTCAACTCTCTTGTGGGAGCTATGCTCGGTGAGGACGAACCCGCGGAGCTGTTCATACCTATCCCGATAGGCGAGACAGAGATGACATCAAATAACTGCGAGGTATCGACTATCGCGGGACATACCAAATACACGGCTGAAGCCGAGACAGGCTCGTATGTAACCCTCACGGTGACTGCCCCCACAGACGGTGAGCTCTTATTCTTCGCGCCGAGCGACTACACAAGACTTACCACGATGTATGTAAACGGCACGAACAAGGGCGAGTATTTCGGAAGCGACTCGACAAGAATAATATCTCTTGGCGTATTCAAGACGGGCGAGACCGTCAGAGTCAAGCTCGAGCTTGATGACGAAGACCTTTACCTCGCAAAGAACGAAGACTATTTCTACTATCTCGATATGGAAGCATTCAAGGAAGCCTTCGCGGCTCTCGGAAGCAACCCGCAGTTCGAGGTGGACGAGGGACATACCGACGCCCATTTAAGCGGAAAGATAACCACCGCCGAGAGTGACAGTATGATACTCTCAACCATTCCCTACGACAAGGGCTGGAAGGTTCTCGTTGACGGAGTTGAGGTCGAGACCTACGAAACGCTTGACGCGCTTATGGCGTTTGATATCCCCGAGGCGGGAGAGCATACTCTCGAGATGATATACAGTCCCCGAATATACACTGTCGGAATGATAATATCTATATCGGGTATCGTCATCTTCGCGGCTATCTGTCTGCTTGAGCTTATATCGAAGGCTCTGTTCAGAAAGATATTCAAGCTTGAGGCGAAGAAGGTCGAGGATACCTACTGGGTACTTGAGGACTTCGACAATGATGCTTTCGAAGAAACCATAACGCCCCCGCTCCCCAAAAAGGAGAAAAAGGCAAAGGATTACCTCGACGGTATCAAAAAATTCTGGTACGAGCTTATCGGAACGAAGAAAAAATCCGAATCCGACACAACGGACAGCAAAGATAACAACGATAACAACAACGATGAAAATAACACCGCAGACGGAGGAAACTGATGTTTTACTATATAAGCGGAAAACTTGCGCGGCTCGAGACGGGATTTGCCGTTGTCGACGCGGGCGGCGTAGGCTACAAACTCACAATATCGGACTCAACCTACGCGCAGATGCCGCCACACAGAAGCGTTGAGGAGAAGCCCATCGTCACGCTTTACTCGTATATGGCGGTAAGAGAGGACGGAATAGAGCTTTTCGGTTTTGCCACCGAGGAGGAACTTGCCTCGTTCAAGCTTCTTATCACCGTATCGGGCGTAGGTCCCAAGGCGGCGATATCTATTCTTTCCCTGCTCTCGCCACAGAAACTCGCCGTGGCAATATGCACCGATGACAAGAAAACGATAGCAAAGGCAAACGGAGTCGGGCCGAAAACGGCAGCGAGAATAGTGCTTGAGCTTAAAGACAAGCTCAAGGGAAGCACCGCACTCGACACAGACGGAGATTCCTTCACCGATGATGATATCCCCTCGCTCTCCGGCGCTCACGACAAACGTGCCGACGCCATCAGCGCCCTGACCGTTCTCGGATATACCCGCGGAGAAGCGGAGGCGGTACTCAAGAATATAGACACCGCGTCCCTCAAGGTAGACGATATCATCAAGGAAGCGCTTAAAAAGCTTATGAGATAAGGAGGTTTAAGTCGTGATAGAAGAAGAATTTGACTTTGAAAACCGAATGATGTCCACATCCTATACAAGGGAGGATTCCGAGACAGACCTCTCTCTGCGCCCAAAGGTATTTGATGACTATATCGGTCAGGACAAGGTAAAGGAAAACCTTAAGGTATATATAGAAGCGGCAAAGCTTCGCGGAGACAGCCTCGACCACGTTCTGCTTTACGGCCCTCCCGGACTTGGAAAAACGACTCTTTCAAACATTATCGCCAACGAAATGGGCGTTAACATACGAGTCACCTCGGGTCCCGCGATAGAAAAACAGGGCGACCTTGCGGCACTTCTCACCAACCTCTCGGAGGGTGACGTGCTCTTTATCGACGAGATTCACCGTCTGCCGAGAACGGTTGAGGAGATACTCTACCCCGCTATGGAGGACAACGCCCTTGATATCATCATAGGCAAGGGCCCAGCGGCAAGAAGCATCAGAATCGACCTGCCAAAGTTCACTCTTATCGGCGCTACCACAAGAGCGGGACAGCTCACAACCCCTCTGCGAGACCGCTTCGGAGTCGTGCTGAAGCTTGAGCTTTATACCCCCGAGGAACTTGCCGAGATAGTCCGCAGAAGCTCGGGAATACTCGGCTTCCCTATTACCGACGACGGAGCTTACGAGATAGCCTCACGCTCAAGAGGAACCCCCCGAATCGCTAACAGACTTCTCAAGAGAGTAAGAGATTTCGCTCAAGTCAGCGGCAAGGAAAAGATAGACAGCGTGATAGCGAATTACGCGCTCCAGAAGCTTGAGATAGACCAGCTCGGGCTTGACAATACCGACAGAAGAATGCTCGAGACTATAATAAAATTCTACGACGGAGGTCCTGTCGGACTTGACACTCTTGCGGCGACAGTCGGAGAGGAAGCTATAACGCTTGAGGATGTATATGAGCCCTATCTTATGCAGATAGGATACTTGAGCCGTACCCCGAGAGGGCGTTGCGTAACACGCCTCGCATACGAGCATCTTGGAATAAACTACTCAAAGCCCCAGAAAAATCCCCCCGACCAGTTGAATATATTTACAGATAACAATTAAGCAAAAAGCTTCCGACACACCAAATGGTGTGTCGGAAGCTTTTTATATGAGCATTATAAAGTTTCA
>JAFTHJ010000199.1 GCA_017457465.1 Clostridia bacterium
GCCTATCACGGTATCCTCTACCGCGATATCCGAGTCGCCAAAGCTTACTTCGGGCTTAACAATTACGATCTCGCCGTAGCTGTCATCGTAAGAGCTATCGGAATCTTCAGTGGCTATCTGGCAGTTGTAGTGGTAGTATACTGTCTCGTAATCACAGTACTGACATCTTGCTAGCGAAACATATCCGCCACTAGCGCATCCAAGCTCGGATGCATCTATATGGTCTTCCTCTGTAGTAATTGTGTTATGGTGAGATCTGTATTCACGGTTTATTTCCTCACCGCATACAGTACACTTCTCTATGAGGTAAATACCCTGATTACAGTCTTGGATTTCGGTCGCAAACTCCCAGGTCTTTTCAATATTGGGATGAACATCGTCAACGTACGTTTCAACATTGCCCTCGGAATCGGTATATGTTACCTTGATTGAACAGGATTCACCCTCGATTATCTCGTAGGCGTAGGTCTCGCTGTAGCTGTCAACAAGCTCACCGTTTATGTCATATTCTCCTGCCTTGTTGGATACTATGAAGTTTTTCTCGTATCCACCGGGAAGAGTTATCGTGGTATACTCTTCTTCCTCAAAGCCCATAAGCTGCTTCTCGCCGCCGATATAGTAGTAGAGCGCAGCGTAGAAATATTCCACCTCGCCCTCTTCGGTATATCTTTCGATATTCTCCTCAAGAGATGCGGGATTACCCTTACTGTCGTAGGTAAATTCGTTTTCCTCAAATCCGACAGGAATATATTCGCCGTCCTCGGTTATCTTGTATTCAGCGCGCTGAATCTCCTTCTCAACGATAACGAACTCTGTTCCCTTATCGTCAAGCGCGAGTTCTGTTACAGAGGTATACTCGTAAGGAACATCCTCGGCGAGATACTTCATAGTTTCGGTAGAGCGTAAGAATACCTTTCCGCACTCGGTACAAGCACGTACTCCGATTTCGGAGAAGATAAGATTTTCCTCGTCAACGGATTCTGTCCACTCGGTCTTATAGTTGTGAGACTCAACGAAGTTCACAACTACCGCGGTATACTGCTTACCCCACGCTTCGCTGCCAAAGGTGTAGGTATACTCGTATGCTACGTAACATCCGTCCTCTATAAGACGTACATCACGGACATAGCTAAATCCGCAGTCAACACATACAAAGGTCTCCGCATAGTGAGGATATCCCTCATCATCGACGTACTCTTTCTCTGTTGTCCTGAATTTACATCCGTAGAATTCAATATTAACGTCACCCTCGTTACAGATAACGCAGCTTCTTACCCACACGTTTCCTGCAACGCCGATATCAGCGAAATCGTTATATTCATACGTATGACTATCTTTTATCTCTTTCAGTACAACCTGCTCACAGTTCGGGCAAGTGTAGATAACCTCAACTCCGTCATTACAGGAATGAGCGCTATCGTTTACAAACTTATAGCTCTTGTCACAGTCTTCAAGCTCGAGATGTACGCAATCGGACTGCTCTTTGCCGCAGACCTCGCACTTACCGTCAACATACTTGTGGTCAGCGAGTTCAAGCTCCTCTTCCTCGGTGGAATCACAAGCTGTACACTTGTATATCTTCTTTCCGTTGACCTCACAGGTTGAGTCAACAGTCTCGTAAAGCTCATAGTTGTGTCCCTTGGGTGCTATTTCCTTCTCGTAAGAGGAATCACAAGCGGTACACTTATAAACATCAGCTCCCGACTTATCACAGGTAGGCTCTATTGTCTCATAATGCTCATAGTTGTGTCCCTTGGGCGCTATTTCCTTCTCGTAAGAGGAATCACAAGCGATACACTTATAAATATCTGCTCCCGCCTTATCACAGGTAGGCTCTATTGTCTCATAATGCTCGTAGTTATGTCCCTTGGGTGCTATTTCCTTCTCGTAAGAGGAATCACAAGCGATACACTTATAAATATCTGCTCCCGCCTTATCGCAGGTAGGCTCTATTGTCTTGTAAAGCTCGTGGCTGTGTCCCTTTGCCTCGAGAACCTTGGTTGCCTCGTCGCCGCATCCCGCGCACTTAACGGTTATATATCCGTCATCCTCGCAGGTAGGCTCAACGGTCTCAACGGTTGCGTATCTATGACCTGTAGCATCAACTATATTAGTGCGTTCAATCTCGGTTTCGCAGATTCTGCAGTAACGAAGTGTATATCCCTCGCCCTCACAGGTAGGAGCAACTACCTTTGTTGCTTCCTTGTGGAAGCCGTCTCCGTGAGGAATGGTCTCTGTCTTGGTCTCTCCGCATACAGAGCATATCCACTTATCGTAACCGTCATCGGTACAGGTTGCCGCCTTATGCTCGGCATTCTTCCAGGTGTGGTCGCCATGCTCTACTATATCACGGTTTTCAACGATTCCGCAGAAGTTACATACATATTCGGTATAACCGTTCTCAATACAGGTAGGAGCGTGAACCTCACCCTGATAGAACTTATGCTCGCACGCCTTTCCGCACTCGGAGCATTCGCCCTTCTCGGTCATATTGTGCTCACCTGTAGCAGCCGCACCCGCAGCGTTACATACGGTACAGGTCTGTCCCTTGCTACAAGTGGGAGCTTCTATATCCCAAACGTGGTCCACTGTGGGAGTAGGATTGATGTTTTCAAAGCGCTGTCCGCAATGCTCACAGCTCTGTGCCGTGTATCCCTCGGAGATACAGGTCGGCTCAACTACCTTTGTTATAATGCTGTGTCCCTTTGCATTGACGCGGTTGGTAACATAGCTTACGCCACACTCGGAGCATACGTGCTTGGTGTAGCCCTCTGATGTACAGGTAGCCTCAACAGTCTCGCTTACATAGCTGTGGCTGGACTTGGGAATAGCTACCTTATAGGTATGCGCCTCGTTGCTCTCGCAGACATAGAGAATATAACCTGCTTCGGAGCAAGTAGCCTCGACGGTCTTGCTCTCTGTCCACTTATGTCCGACAGCAGCAGTTACCGTGTAGTAAACAAGGCGACATCTGTCACAGGAGTGCTCTGTCTTACCCGCGGTATCACAGGTAGCTTCAGAAATCACATTGTGAGTCCAGTTGTGTCCGAGAGCGGGAGTTGTCTCGTTCTTGATTACCTCTCCGCAACGGGTACATACAACCTTTACATAACCGCCAACGAGGCAGTTAGCTTCCTGAATAATTGTCTTTTCAAGGTGCTTTCCGTCACGCTCACAACGCTGTGCGGGAGTGAGCTTTGTAACGGTATAGTATGAGAAGTGGTCGGTCTCGAATACCGCATATCCCTGATCGCCGATAACAACATAAGTTGCTCCGTCTACAGTAGAAACCTCTCCGTTGTCATCAATATACCAGATGGTAAGGTTTTCAGGGGTCGTCGCCGTCCTCAAGTGTGTAAGGTATACGAACTGTAACCTTACCGTCAAAGTCGCTTATCTTGTTGTTCTCATCTCCGCCTATCAACATAGTAAGGTCGTAGATGGGAGCGTTGCCGATATATTCGAGCTGACCTGCGTCACTGACGAGGTCATTTCTGTCAGCACCCTCGATCTTGTTAACCGAAACGGTGATATCATCAGTTGCGGTAATTCCCTCGAGCTGTGTCTTGGTAGCGTCATCAAGCTCTATCTCGGTTCCGCCGAGGTTAACTCCGCCCGACGCGTTAAGGTCACTCGCGCCGACATTCGCCGAGTTACCGTCACTGTGCACTACAGTCTTATCCTCGCCACAAGCAGAACACTCATAGGTCTTGGTGGTCGCTGTCGAAGACATCTCTACCCAAGTGTGTCCCGAAGCCTCGGAGTATTCAACAGTTGCGTTCTCGGCAGGCTGACCACCGCAAACGGTACACTTATATGTCTTGATACCGGGCACGGTACAGGTTGCCGCTTGAGTTATCGTTGCCTGATAGGAGTGCTTCTCGTAGGAAGCTGATGTTTCGGTAATTGTTTCTCCGCAGTTATAGTTAAGACAGGTCGTGCTGCTTACCTTTACATAGGTACACTTGCCGTCTATACACTGTTCGGTCTCTGTCCATACAGCGCCCTCGGTGTTGTGTCCTGTCGCGCTGATATCATCTGTATAGGAATCTCCGCAGGTACCGCAGGTATATGTCATAACGCCCTTTACGGTACAGGTGGGAGCAGTCGTCTCTACTCCGACATAATTATGGTCGCCCGTAGCGGCAGCGCCGGTAGCTCCGCACGCGCACTTCTCGGGTTCAGCACAGGTTGCGGCGCTGAAGCTATGTCCGTTTTCCGCAACGAAGTCGTGCTTCTCCTCCGCGTCGCAGTTATCACACTCCCAGAGAGTGTATCCCTGCTCGGTACAGGTTGGAGCAAAGGTAGTCTTGCTCCAGCTGTGTCCCTGCGCGGTCTCACCCGCAACTGTGTATGTGTCTCCGCATACGCAGGTGTAGGTTATATATCCGTCAACCGTACAGGTTGCGGGAGTCGTAACCGAGCTATGGTTATGGTCCGTGGTAGGTATAGTCTCGGTGTTTTCATAGTCACATCTCGAGCAGCTTATCTTCTTCGTTCCCGTATTCTTACAGTCCGCGGGAGTCAGAGTCTGCTCCTGATAATCGTGACCGAGCTTGGTTGTGGGATTGATATTCTCGATATATCCACACGCACGGCACTTATGCTCTGTGTATCCGTCCTCCTCGCAGGTAGCCGCGATAACATTATCATCAAAGACAAGGTGTCCTGTTGCGGGAACCTCGGAATCGGTGTAGTTATCACCGCACTCGGAGCAGGTATGCTTGGTGTAACCAACTGTCAGACACTTGGGCTCAACTATCTCATCAACATAGCTATGTCCCTGTGCTATGATAGGTGTATTTATAGTATCTCCGCAGACCGTACATTCCTCTGTCTTGACACCGTCAACCGTACAGGTTGCCGCCGTGAAGCCTATCTGAACGTGGTTGTGTCCGGTAAGTTCTCCATACTCAAATGTCTCACTCAAGGCATTATCGTGTGCGCCGCACTTACAAGACTTATAGTAACGTGCTCTTGTCTCGCAGGTAGCGTCACTTGCGAAATATCTGGGGTCAACAACCTCTCTGTCGTAGGTGTGAGCTATAGGCTCACCGTCCTCAAAGGTTGCACTCAAATCGGCATCGAACGCACCGCACTCGCAGGACTTATAATATCTGGCAGCAGCGGTACAGGTAGCCTCACTTGCGAGGTATCCGGCGTCAACTACTTCCTTATTGTAGGTATGAGCTATGGGGTTGCCATTCTCAAATGTCTCACTGTCGTAACGGTCAAACTCGCCGCACTTACAAGACTTGTAGTATACAGCGGCTGCCGTACAGGTTGCTTCGCTCTTGAGATACTTGTCAGCAACAACAGTCTTGTCATAGACGTGGGGGAGAAGCTCTCCGCCGCTGAAGGTTGCGCTCAAAGCGGTATCAAACTCGCCGCACTCACAGGACTTATAGTAAGTAGCCAACTCGGTACAGGTAGCCTCACTCGCGAGATATCTTGCGTCAACTACTTCCTTGTTGTATACGTGAGCGAGAAGTTCGCCGTATTCAAAGGTTGCGCTTCCCTTCGCGCCGCACTTACAGGACTTGTAATATACAGCCAACTCGGTGCAGCTTGCGGGAGTCTTGAGATATTCGCTCGAAACTATTTCCTTGTCATAGGTGTGAGGAAGCATTTCTCCGCTCTTGAATGTATCGCTCAAAGCCGCGTCGAAATTACCGCACTTACAGGACTTGTAATATACAGCCTTTTCCGTACAGGTAGCTTCGCTCTTAAGGAACTTCGCGTCAACTACTCTCTGGTCATAGTTGTGAGGATTGAGCTCGGTACCACGGAAGGTATCGCTTCCCTTCTCGCCGCACTTACAGGACTTGTAGTATACAGCCGCCTCGGTGCAGCTTGCGGGAGTCTTGATATACTTGGTGGCCGCAACCTCTCTGTCGTATACGTGAGGTGCCTTGTCGCCATTCTCAAAGGTTCCGCTCGCGCTCGTATCGAACGCGCCGCACTTACAAGACTTGTAGTATACAGCCGCGGAATCGCAGTCAGCCTCGCTCTTGAGGAACTTTGCGTCAACGACCGCTCTGTCGTATACGTGAGGTGCGAATTCGCCGCTCTCAAAGGTCTCGCTTGTAAGCGCGTCAAACGCGCCACACGTACAAGACTTGTAGTATACAGCCTTCTCGGTGCAGGTTGCTTCACTCTTGAGATACTTGGGAGCCACTACCGACTCACCGTATGTGTGAGGTACAGTCGCTCCGCTCTCAAAGGTCTCGCTCGTCTCGGCATCAAACGCGCCGCACTCGCAGGACTTGTAATATACAGCCTTTGCCGTACAGGTCGCTTCGCTCTTGAGGTACTTCGCGTCAACGACCTCTTTGTCGTATGTATGGGAAGGTGTTCCGCTCTCAAAGGTTTCGGTTCCCTTCTCGCCGCACTTACAGGACTTGTAGTACACAGCCTTCTCGGTACAGCTTCCTTCTTCCTTCAGATAAGCCACATCTTCCTTTTCAACGTCAAAGGTATGGGCTATCTTCGCAACCGTACGTGTTTCGGTATGCTCGGAGTCGCGAGAGCAAACTCTCGTCTCCTCACCGTCCTCGGTACAGGTTGCCGCCTTTGTTACACTCCACTCACCGAAATCGTGAGAAAGCGCCGCAATGGCTTCCTTTTCTGTTTCGTCGCATTCCGAGCAGACTCTCTGCTTCTCTCCGTCTTCCTCACAGGAAGCTTCGGTTATCACAGACCAGTCGCTCCATGTGTGCTCGCATTCAACGTTTGCGTCAGTCTCGTCGCAGGAATTCAGCGCGAAAAGCGTGAACAGCGCGAAAGCCAAACACAAAATGCGAATCCACATTTTTTTGGTGTTACTCATTATCATTACCTCCATAATGTAATCCATGAATAATTTTACCGCATAACGGGAATTATGCGGTAATAGATTTTATGAGTCGCTGATACATAGTTTACTACTATAACTATATTTTGTCAATAGATTTTCTCCATTGTTAACAATTTTTGTGAAAATGCAAAATTGAGAGAGATTTTTTTGAACAATATTGATAAATAGCACAAACAACTTACATATGATTATATAATATCATCCGTGATTTTATGTATTTTCGGGGAGATTTATGTTCTCCCAATCTATCCTTTCATCACGGTAGAAAAACTCCCTGTCTCTCTCCCCTATTTCCCTTATAACCCTGCACGGATTTCCGACTGCCACCACATTTTCGGGAATATCTCTTGTCACCACGCTACCCGCGCCGATAACCGAATTTTTCCCGATACTAACCCCCGGAACAATAACAGCTCCCGCTCCTATCCAGACATTCTCGCCGATATAAACATCCCTGTTGTATTGCAGCCCGCCCGAACGCAAGGATGGCTCAATTGGGTGGTTTGCCGTCGCTACCGTAACATTCGGTCCGAACATTACCTTGTCACCGACATATATTTGCCCGTCATCTACCAAAGTGAGATTAAAATTTGCGTAAACTCCGTTGCCAAAATGAACATTGCGCCCACCCCAGTTTGCGCGAAACGGCAGCTCAATATAGCAATTCTCTCCGCATTCGGCAAAAATCTCTTTCATATACGCTGTTTTTTCTTTTATCTGCGAGGGCTTAAGCTGATTAAAATCCCATAATCTCTCCTGAAGCTCAAGCTGCTCACGCATTATTTCACCGTCCGCGGGGTTATAAATAAGTCCTTTGAGCATTCTTTCGTATTCTGTCACAATTGCGTCCCTCCTTATCGCTCTTAAAGCTTTCCGCTCTCCCGTACGGGAAAGCGGAAGCCTATCCGAACATTATAAAATTTACATCATTTATACCTTTTGGAATATATCATTTTAAATCACAGTTAAACGAATATAATTCAACATAATCTATATATTGTTTAACTAATATATTGTAAAATTACACTCAATTTAACATCTTTGATAACTTGACAAATTATCATTTTTCCGCAGTAGGTTTAATCTACTACAATCGAC
>JAFTHJ010000200.1 GCA_017457465.1 Clostridia bacterium
ACGTCAAACTCCTCGGATGCGGCGGAGATTATCTCTCCGTAGCTCAATGGGTGAGTCTTGCGGTCAATAAAATTCCATATCTCGTTTACAGTAATGCCTATACCTACCGATATGCAAATTATAAGCAGAACGGCTATAAGTCTTTTGAATTGAGTGTGTTTGTTCATTAAAGGGTTTCCTTATTGACAAATTATAATTTTTTTAGGTCGTTTATAAGCTCTCTCGCACACGCCTCAAAGCTTGACAGCTTCCCGTCGTTGATAAGCGTGATATCCGCCGCCGACTCATAAAAGGCGTTTGGCTTTTGCGCGTTTGTTCTCAACTCGGCAAGCTCGTGCGATATACCGTCTCTTTCCTCGATTCGTTCTATTCGCGTCTCCTCGGGGGCTATAACCGCGATAACCTTATCGCATTCAAGATAAAAGCCCGATTCGATAAGCGTGGGAGCGTCAACGGCTACTGCCGGATGCCCGTCGCGAGAAAGGGTATCAATGATTTTTTTGACTTCCTCAATAACAATCGGAAGTACTGTTCGGTTGAGCAGCTCAAGCTTACTTTCGTTATTGAAAACACACGCCGATAGCGCCCGTCTGTCAAGCGTACCGTCTGGGGCTATCACACCGTCCCCAAAAGTGTTTTTTATAGCCTCGAGACAGCGCGAGGGTGGGATAAGCATAGAATGATAAAGCTCGTCGGCATTGATACAGGGAATACCCGCCTTTGAAATATACTCGCAAAGCAGGGATTTTCCCGCGCCGCTCGGTCCTGTTATTCCTATTATTTTTGCCATATTTTTCACCGTTAAATCTTTTTTTCTATTTCGGATATACTCACGGCTCTGTGTTCCTTGTCGGACAGATAAGCGGCGTCTATTACCGCCTGAACGTGTGCAGCATCGTCAAAGCTTGGCGCCGAGGGCGTTGAGGTGTATACCGAGCGGAGAAAATCGTACATAGACTGCACATGTCCGCGACGCCACGATGAGGGGGCTTTCGGAGAGGGAAATGCTCCCGCGGGAGCGGGGTATCTTCCGACACATTCTATATCGCGGTATCCGCAGTATCCGCCAAGCTCGGGTATTTTTTCTGAGCCGTCGTAAAATCGCAGAAAGTTTGGCTGCATAAGAGAGAAGGAAATCGAGCCGCGCTCTCCGTGTACAGAAAAGGCGAGTCCGTCATTCGCTCCGCTCGTTATCTTGCTGACCGTTATCGTGCCTTTTGCACCGTTCTCCATATTGCAGAGCAGATAAAAGGCTTCATCTCCGTCTGTCCTCCAAAGGCTGCCGTCAGCTCCCGTTCTTTCCGGAAAGGCTATCTGTGACTCGCCGTAGACCGACGAGAAGCTTCCGCAGAGGAAATACATGAGGTCGATACAGTGAGAGCCGAGGTCGACAAGCACACCGCCGCCGCATATCTCCTGTCTCTGCTTCCAGCCGGCGGGCTTTTTTGTGTCAAGTGCGCTGTTGTGGAGATATTCGCAGGAGAAGGAAAGAATTCTTCCGAGTTTGCCCTCGTCTATTATTTCCTTGGCACGTATTATCGGTGCGAGATGGCGGTTGTTAAAAACAATATTGCATATAATTCCGCTCTCCCTCGCAAGGTCGGCAATTTCTGCCGCCTCGGTGTAATTAAGGCAAAGCGGCTTTTCGCAGTATATCGGCTTCTTTGCTGCGATAGCTTTTTTGAGAGTATCGTAATGCAGAGCGTTCGGGGTACATATATCAATAACATCTATATCGTCGGAGAGGATAAGCTCATCCTCGGTCGCGAATGCCTTTCCAAAGCCGTATCTTTCCGCAATAGAACAAGAACGCTCGTATGAGGTTGTGCAGATTCCGCCGACAGTGGCAGAGAAAGGAAGCTCCGAGAAAAAATATTTAAGGTTGTCGATACAGTACGAATGAGCCTTGCCCATAGCTCCAAAGCCTAACAGTCCCACTCTGATGTTTTTCATTGCTTTACCTCCGCCGTGTTCTATGTGCCGAAATTTTGCACTACTTATTATATTATACCTCATTTTTTCAATTATTGCAAGTGTTATTTAACTAATAGCGTAATATTTTTATTAAGTATAAAACGCTCTTGAAAATGAGGGCGGAATGTGTTATAATTGACAGAGAAAAATATGGAAGCAAGAGCTTGGAGGAGAGCTATGAGATATAAAACCGTTCTTTTTGATGCAGACGGAACTCTGTTTGATTTTCATAAATGTGAATACGAGGCTATATGGCACACAATGGAGGTCTTCGGTATAGCTCCGAATGATGAGTTGATAGCCGACTATAGCGCTATAAACGACAGTCTCTGGAAAATGCTTGAGCGCGGGGAGATAGAGAAGAGCGTTCTTCTTTACCGCCGATTTGAGATTTTCTGTGAAAAGTACGGATTCCGCGCGGACGCAAAGGAAATGGCGAGTACCTATATGAACACGCTTTCCGAAAAAGCATATCTTATAGACGGGGCGGAGGACCTTTGCGCCTCTCTTTGCGGCAAGGTCAGAATGTATATTGTGACTAACGGAGTTGAGTTTATTCAAAGAGGCAGATATGCCAAAAGCGGATTTTCAAAATATTTTTCCGACCTTTTTATCTCGGGCGTGGTTGGCTATGAAAAGCCCTCGGTGGAATATTTCGAATACGTTGCCGAGCGTATACCCGAGTTTGATAAGAGCGAGACCGTGATTGTCGGTGACTCGCTTACCTCGGACATAAAGGGCGGAATAAATTACGGAATAGCTACCTGTTGGTATAACCCCGAGGGGAAGCCGTTGCCAAGGGATATGAGTGTGTCCTGTATCGCCCACGATTTTAAGGCGGTGTATGAATTTATTACGGGAGAGAAACGTGATGCTTGAAAAACTACTTTCCGATGCGGGAGTTGATTTTAAAAGGGGTGTGAGGCTTTCCGATATTTCCTCATTTAGAATAGGCGGGGAGGCGGATTATATGCTCTTTCCCGATACCGCCGAAAAGCTTGTCAGCTCACTTCGCGCGATAAAGACCTGTGGTATTCCGTTTGCGGTTGTGGGAAATACATCGAATGTCCTGTTCTCCGACGATGGCTTTGGAGGAGCTGTTATCACCACAAAGAAAATCTCGGATATCCGATTTGACGGAAAACGTGTGTTCTGCGGCGGTGGAGCTATGCTCCCCGTGATATCTCGCAGAGCGGCGGAGAACTCGCTATCGGGACTTGAGTTTGCCTGTGGTATTCCCGCCACACTCGGCGGAGCTGTCTTTATGAACGCGGGAGCGCACGGCAATGAGCTGTCGGATATACTGAAAAAAAGCACGGTATACGATATTGAAAAGGATAAAATTGTCGAGCTTTCGGCTGATGAGCTCGGATTTTCTTACCGACACAGTATCCTCGCGGATAACCCCAATTTAGTCTGCCTTGATGCTACACTTGAGCTGTCGCGGGGGGATACAGACGAAATAAAGGCGAAAATGAAGGAATTTTCCGATAAAAGAAGGTCGTCTCAACCGCTCGATAAGCCAAGCGCGGGAAGCTTTTTCAAGCGCCCCGAGGGATATTTCGCGGCAAAGCTTATTGACGACTGCGGACTTAAGGGATATAGTGTCGGCGGAGCGGCAGTATCCGATAAACACGCGGGATTTATTGTGAATCTCGGTGGAGCAACCTGTGCCGACGTTCTGACACTTGCGGAATATGTTTCTCGGAGGGTGTTTGACGAAACGGGGATAAAGCTTGAAAGAGAGGTGCGGTTGATACCGTCACCGAAGGAGTAAGTGAAATGTCATTTGCAACAGAAATGAAAAAGGAGCTTCTTTCCTTACCAATAAAAATGAATTGTTGCAGAAAGGCGTATATGCTCGGTCTGCTTTACAATTCGGCACATATTGAGGGCATACGTATGTCAGCCGCGTTCGGTATGCGCGAGAGCGCCGAGAGAGCGGCAGAGCTGCTCGGGGAGCTGTCGGAACCGACTGTTACCGAGAGAGCTTACGCGGGTAGAAGAATATATGAGCTTAATTTCGCGTCGAAAGCCTTTGCGAATTTTGATTTAAAGGTGTCACGCGGTGAGGATATCGCCGAGGCTGCGAAATTCAGATGCGATGACTGCAAAGGCGCTTTTCTTGCGGGAGTACTCATCTCTTCGGCTACAGTGAACGATCCTATGAAGGGATACCATCTTGAGATATCCCTCGGTGAACACAACAAAAAAAGAATCGAGCCGTTGAGGCGTGTGCTTGAGGAGAACGCACTGTCGGCAAAATATGCCGAGAGACAGAAAAAGGTGTCTCTGTATTTCAAAAACAATACCGCTATAGCCGACATAATAAGCCATGCGGGAGCTATGAAGACCAGCTTTGACGTAGCAAATGCCTGTATCGCGAGGGATATACGAAATCGCGAGAACAGAGCCACCAATTGTGAGACCAGAAATATTTCAAGGTCGGTTGACGCGCGTATAAGACAGTTGGCTGCGGTTGAAACTCTTGTAGAAAAGCACAAGCTTGATTCGCTTCCGCAGCAGTTGCGTGAAACGGCTCTGCTTCGGCTGGAATATGACGAAGCGACACTCTCGGAACTGGCACTTCTGCACGAGCCGCCGATATCAAAATCGGGGCTTAATCATAGACTCGAGAGAATATGTCAGGCGGCAGAGGAGCTTGATGATTAGAGCACCGCTAAATAGGAAATAATTAAAAATAAATGAATTTTTCGGAGGAAATAAAAATGAGCAGAATAATAAAGCTTACGGAAGAAAATTTTGATACGGAGATACTCAAGGACGGAGTAGTGGCGGTCGTTGATTTTTATGCCGACTGGTGCGGTCCGTGCAAGATGTTCGCTCCTGTCTTTGAAGAACTCGCGAATGAAAAAGAGGACGTGGTTTTCGGCAAGGTAAATGTTGACGAAGCACCCGCTCTCGCTCAAAGATTCGGCGTTATGTCTATCCCAACGGTCATCGTTCTCAAGAATGGTATTCAGACGGCGCAGAATGTGGGACTCGCGGGTAAGGCAAAGATAATAGAAATGATAGGCGCGTAAGGCGGTACTGTATGTATGATGTGATAATTGTCGGCGGCGGTATCGCGGGACTTTCCGCGGCAATATACTCCGCCAGAGCGGGTAAGAAAACGCTTTTGTTTGAGAGAAGCGTTTGCGGAGGTCAGATAGTAAATTCTCCCTGTGTTGAAAATTACCCAGGTATAGCGAAGATTTCAGGCTATGAGTTGGCATCGGCGCTCTATGAGCAGGCGAGCGGATTCGGCTGCGAGTTCCGTTTTGATGAGGTTTCGGGTATAAGAGTCTCCGAGGGAATAAAATACGTACGCTCGGGAGACAGGGAATACCAAGCCGCTGCTGTCATAATCGCCACAGGGGCGCTCAAGCGAAAGCTCGGACTTGAACGTGAGGATAGCTTTGTCGGACGCGGTGTCTCATATTGCGCGACCTGTGACGGCTCATTCTTTAGAGGCGGGGACGTCGCCGTTGTAGGCGGAGGAAATACCGCGCTTGATGACGCTCTCTATCTCTCGGATATCTGCAATAAGGTAACCCTTATTCACAGAAGACGGGAATTCAGAGGCGAGGAGACAACTCTGCAAAAGCTTGTGTCAAAGGACAATGTCGAAATAATGACCGAGTATAATGTGACCGCTCTTATCGGCGAGGAGCGTATCTCCGCTATAGAGCTCACATCACTCGACGGCAAAAAGCAAACGCTTGATGTTAGAGGGTTGTTTGTCGCAGTTGGTTCTATTCCCGATACAAAAGCCTTTTCCGCCGAAATAAAGACCGATGAAGCGGGATATTTTGAGGTCGGAGAGAGCTGTGTCAGCAATATAGACGGTGTCTTTGTGGCGGGGGATTGCCGTCAAAAAGAGGTGAGACAGCTCGCTACCGCGGCAGCAGACGGAGCGGTGAGCGCGGTTGCCGCCGTCGCGTATCTCTCAAAGCGTTCAAAATCGTGATTCTCAAGGAGACGGAATGATAATAATTGTCGTATTGTTGCTTGTGGCGGTGATTTTCCTGCCGTACATCAAAAGGGCGGTCGAGCGCGTGATTTTTTTGAACCGCGTGAAAAAACTGTGTGCCATAGGTAAATACAAATTGAAAATACAGCGACCGATATCGGCGCTCTTTAAAAACTTTTCGGATAAATACGATTTTACGGTTGATACGGGAAAAACACTTTATGCCGTAAAAATGTGGGACGAGCTTTACAAGAATTCGAGCGCCGTATTTCACTCTGACAGAAGTGTAACCAACCGAAGAAAGATTCCCGAGACATTCGGCGACGGAAAGAAAAGAACACCTAAAATTTCCGAGCGTCCGCTTGGAAGATTTTTGTGACTCAAGCCAACGTATGCCGAGTGCAGACGGCTGATATGTGTGCTTACCGTTCACCCCAAAGGGGCGAAGCTGCTCTATTCCGACGGGGGCGAGGTAAGAGCGGTACATAGCAGAGACAGAATGTACGGAATGGTGTGTGTGTCGCGAGGTGAGCTTCTCGGAGTTCTCAAGCGATAATACCGTGTGTCTACATAAATGAAGATTTGGTAGTAAATATGCACAATATTTTGATGATTGTGTTGACAATCGACAAAATATATGGTATCATATATAAAACTTCGAGACTTGCGCCGACAGAGCGCACAATCTCGTATTATACAGAAAGGAATTTCAAAAATGAAGGTCGTTCTTTTGGCAGGAGGACTCGGAACAAGAATTACCGAGGAATCTCATCTTAAACCGAAACCTATGATTGAAATTGGCGGAATGCCGATTCTTTGGCACATAATGAAGAGCTATTCCGCTCACGGATACAATGAGTTTGTTATCTGCTGCGGATATAAGCAGCACGTTATAAAGGACTTCTTTAACGAGTACTTTATTCATAACTCTGACGTTACCTTCGACTTTACAAACAGCACCAACAGACTGAAGGTGCACAGAAACTTCACCGAGCAGTGGAAGGTTACCGTCGTTGATACGGGACTTCACACAATGACGGGTGGAAGAATCAAGAGAATCAAGCCCTATATAGGTAACGAGCCCTTTATGCTTACTTACGGAGACGGTGTTTGCGATATCGATATCAACGCGCTTGAGGAGTTCCACCGCTCACACGGTAAACTCGCTACTATGACTGTAGTCAATGCAGGTCAGCGCTTCGGCGTTATCAAAATGGATAAAGCAGGAAATATCACATCCTTCAGAGAAAAGAAGGACAGAGACGGTATTCCGATAAACGGCGGATATATGGTTCTCGATCCCAAGGTTCTCGATTATATCGACGGAGATGATACGGTATTTGAGAGAGAGCCTCTTGAGAGACTTGTGGCTGACGGACAGCTTATGGCTTATAAGCACGAGGGCTTCTGGCAGTGTATGGATACCCTTCGTGATAAGGAAAATCTTGAGAAGATATGGAAGAGCGGAGAGGCTCCGTGGAAGAAGTGGGATTAAGATATGTTTGATTTGAGTTTTTATTCAGGTAAGCGTGTTCTGGTAACAGGACACACGGGATTCAAGGGCTCGTGGATGTGCCGTGTTCTCAAGGGACTTGGCGCCACCGTGACAGGATTTTCTCTTGAACCTCCGACGAACCCCTCTCTTTTTGAGACCGCTAATACCGATAACGGTATGAAGTCCTATATCGGAGATATCCGTGATTTCGACGCGCTCAAAAAGTGCTTCGACGAGGCGCAGCCCGAGATAGTTCTTCACCTTGCGGCTCAACCTATCGTAAGAGACAGCTATAAGGATCCCAGATATACCTACGAGACCAATGTTATGGGAACGGTGAATCTGCTTGAATGTGTCAGACTCTCAAAGAGTGTGAAATCTGTTCTCAACGTTACCACCGATAAGGTTTATAAAAACAATGAGTGGGAATGGGGATACAGAGAGAACGAGCCGCTTGACGGCTTTGATCCGTATTCCAACAGTAAATCCTGCTCCGAGCTCGTAACGCATTGCTATAATAATTCCTTCTTCACGGACGGAAGCGTTGCTGTGTCAACGGCTCGTGCGGGAAATGTTATCGGCGGAGGAGACTACGCCAACGACAGAATAAGTCCCGACTGTATAAGAGCGGCGCTTGAGGGAAGAGAGATAATCGTTCGTAACCCTCATTCCACAAGACCGTATCAGCACGTTCTTGAGCCTGTTATGGCATATCTTATGATTGCCGCAAAGCAGTATGAGGATATATCCTACGCGGGATACTATAACGTAGGTCCCGACGAGGTCGATTGCTTCAAGACAGGTGCGCTTGTTGACCTGTTTTGCCGCACATGGGGCGAGGATATGAGATGGGTAGACCGTTTTGACGGCGGACCTCACGGGGCTAACTTCCTCAAGCTCGATTGCTCCAAGCTCAAAACAGTATTTGGCTGGACTCCTTGCTGGAATCTTTCCGACGCGGTCGGATATACCGTTGAGTGGACGAAATGTCTGCGTGACGGCGGCGACGTCGAGAAGTGTATGGATAAGCAGATTGCCGAGTTCGTGGACGCGGCAAAGTGGATAGGCTAAACAATTTTATAGCGTAGAATCAGCGACAGTATTTATGGCGCTGTTTCTGCGTATATTGAAGAAAGCAGCTCGAAAGGAATTTTATCTGATGAAAGCGGTTATTACAGGAGCGACGGGTGCCGTTGGAATGGCGTTGATAGCCGAGCTTATTAAAAATGACATTGAAGTGCTTGTTCTCTCACGCCCAGGTTCTTCGAGAAACGAAAGACTGAAGCTTGGAGATAAGGTCAAGGTCGCCGAATGTGACCTCAAGGATTTAAAGGATTATCAGCCTACGTCAGGGGAGAGCTATGACTGGTTCTTCCACTTCGGTTGGATAGGTACGACAGGTCAGGCGAGAAACGATATGCACCTGCAGAATAAAAACGTTGAATATACGCTTGACGCTGTAGATTTGGCTCACCGATTCGGATGCACGGCATTTATCGGCGCGGGTTCACAGGCGGAATACGGCAGAGTCGAGGGAAAGCTCTCTGACAAAACGCCAACAAATCCCGAAATGGGCTATGGTATCGCAAAGCTTTGCGCGGGTAGTATGAGCCGAATCAAGTGCGCGTCTCTTGGAATGAGACATATATGGGTGAGAATACTCAGCGTGTATGGACCATATGATAATGAGGTCTCAATGGTGATATCGACCTTGCGGAATATGATAGCGGGAGAGACACCCGAGTTCACCGCCGGTGAGCAGATGTGGGATTATATGTATTCAGAGGATGCAGCCAGAGCGCTTTTAGCACTTGCGGAGCGCGGACGCGGCGGAGAGGTTTATTGTCTCGGAAGCGGCAAGGAGGCTATGCTTAAGGAGTATATCATCAAAATGCGCGACGCGGCAAATCCCGCTTGTGGGCTTGGTCTCGGAAAGCGCCCATATGCTGAAAATCAGGTTATGTATCTCTGTGCCGATATCGAAAAGCTTACGGCAGACACAGGCTTTGTACCCTCGGTCAGCTTTGACGAGGGAATAGCTAAAACCGTTGCTTGGGTAAGAGCCGATATCGCGAAAAACGCACTTTAAGAAAGGATTTTACGACAATGAAAAAAATCAGTATTATGGTTCCTTGTTATAACGAGGAGGAAAATGTTATTCCTATGAGCGAGGCTCTTGTAGCCCAGCTTTCTCAAATGCCCCAGTATGATTACGAGATACTTTTTATAGATAACTGTTCTTTGGATAGCACCCGCGAAAAGCTTCGCGCTATCTGCGCGGAAAACAAGAAGATAAAGGCTATCTTCAATACAAGAAATTTCGGACAGTTCAACTCCCCCTACCACGCTATCTGTCAGACAACGGGAGATTGTACCATCACGGTTTGCTGTGATTTTCAGGACCCCGTTGAGATGATACCCAAGTTTGTTGAGGAATGGGAGAACGGATATAAGGTCGTTTGCGGAGTAAAGACCTCAAGTAAGGAAAACAAGCTGATGTACACGCTCCGCAGCATTTACTACAGACTTATCAAGAAGATGTCGAGAGCCGAGCAGATAGAGCATTTCACAGGATTCGGACTTTACGATAAGAGCTTTGTGGACGTACTTCGAAAGCTTGATGACCCGATTCCTTTCATCAGAGGAATTGTCGGAGAGCTTGGACCTAAATTCAAGACAATAGAATACGAGCAGCCCCAGAGAAGAGCGGGTAAGACCAGTAATAATTTCTATAGCCTTTATGACGCGGCGATGCTCTCGTTCACCTCTTACACCAAGATAGGTCCGAGACTTGCGGTTTTTGGTGGCGCGGCAATGTCGGGAGGCAGTGCTCTTGCGGCACTTGTATGCCTTATTCTTAAGCTTATTAACCCCTATTATTTCTTCACCACGGGAACCGCGGCTATTATTCTTACAGTCCTCTTTGTCGGCGGACTTCAGCTTTTCTTCCTCGGTTTGCTCGGTGAGTATATAATGAGTATAAATACCAGAGTTATGAAGCGTCCGCTTGTAATTGAGGACGAGAGAATCAATTTTGACGAGTGATTAAAATTTAATAGATAAATTAGAAATACGGGAGGTACCTAAATGTCGGATTTTGTTCATCTTCATTTGCACAGTGAATACAGTCTGCTTGACGGAGCCTGCCGTATTTCTGATATTCCGAGAAGAGCGGCTGAATGCGGACATACCGCCGTGGCGTTAACCGACCACGGTGTTATGTACGGCGCGGTCGCCTTTTATTCTGCTTGTAAGGCGGAAGGAATAAAGCCGATAATCGGGTGTGAGGTCTATGTTTCTCCTACAGACAGATTTGATAAAACACAGAGTGCGGGGAAGCCGCACCATCTTGTTCTGCTTTGCAAAAATGAGGTCGGATATAAGAACCTTATCCACCTTGTCTCCCGAGGCTACACTGAAGGATTTTACACAAAGCCGCGTGTTGATAAGGCACTTTTAAGAGAACATTCCGAGGGACTTATCGCGCTTTCCGCTTGTCTTGCGGGAGAGATACCATCGCTTTTGGTGGCTGGGGATTTCGACGGTGCTATAAGGTCGGCAAAGGAAATGTCGGATATATTCGGCAAGGATAATTTTTATATTGAGATACAAAATCACGGTCTGGCAGAGCAGATGCAGATACTTGACAGTCTGGTGAAGGTTGCCGAGGAGACGGGACTGCCCTTGGTTGCAACAAACGACTGTCACTACCTCAAGCGCGAGGATGCTCAAACACAGGCTATACTTATGTGTATACAGACCAACCGAGTTATCACCGACGGACGCCCCATAGGCTTTGAGACCGACGAGTTTTATTATAAGACCACCGAGGAAATGAAGCAGATTTTCGGCAGATATGCGGGGGCTGTTGAGAATACCGTAAAAATCGCCGAAAGATGTAACTTTGAATTTTCCTTCGATATCCCCAAGCTTCCGACCTTCAAAACGCCGAACGGCGAGGGCGCGGCGGAGTATCTGCGAGAGCTTGTCAGCCGAGGCTTTGCGAAAAAGAGGGAAGCGGGTATAATCTCATTTGAAAAGCACACCGAGAAGGAATATAGCGATAGACTTGAATACGAGCTTTCGGTAATTGAAAATATGGGCTTTTCGGATTACTTCCTGATAGTTCAGGATTACGTAAATTTTGCGCGTTCTCGCGATATTCCCGTAGGTCCCGGAAGAGGCTCGGGAGCGGGAAGCCTTGTTGCTTATCTTGTGGGGATTACCGATGTCGACCCGATAGTCTTCGACCTGCTTTTCGAGAGATTTCTTAATCCCGAGCGAGTCAGTATGCCCGATATAGATATAGATTTTTGCTATAACCGACGTGAGGAGGTTATAGACTATATGTACCGCAAATACGGCGCGGAGCACGTCTCGCAGATAATAGCCTTTGGAACACTTGCGGCAAGAGCCACGGTGAGAGACGTCGGAAGAGCGCTCGGTATGCCGTACTCCGATGTTGATGTCGTGGCAAAGGCGATACCGCGAGAGCTTGGAATAACAATCGCACAGGCAATGAAGCAGTCAGACCTGAAGGAACTTTATAACTCCTCGGAGCAGATAAAGCTCTTGCTTGACACGGCAAGTGCGGTCGAGGGAATGCCCAGAAATATCACGGTTCACGCCGCGGGACTTGTGGTTACCGACCAACCCATATCCGATAGCGTTCCGCTCTCAATCAGTAACGGAACGGTTGTGACACAGTTCGATATGGATATTATCGGTAAGCTCGGACTTCTGAAATTTGATTTTCTTGGCTTGAGATACCTCACCATAATCAACGACGCGTGTGAGTCGATACGAAAGAAAGAACCCGATTTTGATATAACCAGAGCGCCGATAGACGATAAGGTAACCTATGACCTTATCTCCGCGGGGAATACGCTCGGCGTATTTCAGCTTGAATCTGCTGGAATGAGGCAAGTGCTTACAGAGCTGAAGCCCGACCGATTTGACGATATAGTCGCCGCGATAGCGCTCTACCGACCGGGACCTATGGATTCAATACCTAAATATATCGAGTCGCGTCATAATCCCGATAAGACCGAATATTTTCTGCCGCAGCTCAAACCTATCCTTGAGTCTACTTACGGCTGTACCGTATATCAGGAGCAGGTAATGAGCATATTCCGAGAGATTGCGGGATATTCATACGGACACGCTGATATAGTCCGCCGAGCAATGGCGAAGAAAAAAGCAGATGTGCTTGAGGCGGAGCGTCAGGGCTTCGTTGAGGGAGCGGCAGCAAACGGAGTGGACAGGGAAAAGGCGGAGAGACTTTTTGAGGATATGACCTCATTCGCGAATTACGCCTTCAATAAATCCCACGCGGCGGCTTATGCCGTTATATCCTTCAGAACCGCGTATCTCAAGGCTCATTATCCCTGCGAATATATGGCGGCGCTTATGACCTCGGTGCTTGGAAATCTTCCAAAACTTGCCGAGTATATCGCCGAATGCTCGAAATACGGAATAAAGGTACTCTCTCCCGATATAAACCGAAGCGGAATGTACTTCACACCGAGCGAGAATAATGTTCTGTTCGGACTCCTCGCGCTTAAAAATATCGGAAAGCAGTTCATAGAAAACATTATAGAGGAGAGGCAAGATAGAGAATTCAGCGGCTTTGACGACTTTGTCGAGCGTATGTCGGAATACGACCTGAATAAAAGAATGGTCGAGGCGCTCATAAAATCGGGAGCCTTTGACGGTCTCGGAAGAACCCGAAGCACACTGCTTAAATCTTACGAAAAGCTGATAGATATAGCCGCGGAGAAGAATCGCAATAATGTCTCCGGACAGCTTGATATCTTTTCAATGGGAGAGGCGGACAGCTCGGTCTCTTTGTCCTTTGATTTTCCCGATATCCCCGAATTTTCTCTGCGTGAGAAGCTGATGCTCGAGAAGGAATGCTCGGGAATGTATTTCTCGGGACATATGCTTGACAGCTATTCCAAGAATATAGAGGCGCTTGAGTCAACTCCGCTCGCCGAGATAATCGACGGCGAGGCTACCGTTGACAGACTTCCAGTGAAGATTGCCGTTATGGTCAACTCGGTTACAGTTAAACAAACGCGCAAGGACGAAAAAATGGCGTTTGTATCTGTTGAAGACAGATACGGTGAGGCGGAATGTATCGCCTTTGCTACACAGTATTCCAAATATTCGCATCTTTTCAGAGTGGACAATGCTCTCTGTATAAAGGGAAATCTCTCTTTGCGAGAGGACGAAGCGCCAAAAATAATCATTTCGGAAGTGAGAGAGCTTGTTGAAAACTCGGAATACGAAAAGCTTATGCCCAAAGAGGGCGAGAATAAGGGGGAGATAGCGGAAGCTTCAAAGCCGAATGAAGAAAAGGCGACTAATCCCACAGTGAGCTTTTCGGGAATCCCCAAAAAAATATTCCTCAAGGTTCCCGATATGGAGTGCGAGAAATATAAGAAAGTGTTTAACCTCGTCTCGATTTTTGACGGACAGACGAGTGTTATTTTCTACGATACCTCAAGCTCAAAATATATTTCAACCAATCTGGGCATAGACGCGACACCGTATGTGGTAAAGCAGTTTGCGGATATTCTCGGAGAGGAAAATATAGCAATAAGATAAAACAAGGCTAAAGCAATTCTGCTTTAGCCTTGTTTTCAACTTGAGTAATCCTCAATAAGCGCTCGGAGCTGCCGCTCCGAAGTCACCCTTATGCCCTCGCGAAGCAGATTTCTGTCGGCTTCGGGAAGCGTTTTCACGTAAACATCAATGACTTGTTCCAGTTCTCCAACCTCGCTGAAAACACCGATAACCTCATTGTATTCCTTGACTATCCACACCCTGTTGTCGACAGTGGTCTGTGCCTCCGTAGCGGGGATATCCGCCCAGACGTATACGTATTCTGTCTGTATAACGGTTTCCGTAAGTGTTTCTACCTCTTTTTCACTTTTTGATATCAAAACGGTAATTCCGATAATCGCGCTTACGAGAAGTATGGCGGAGTAAGTACCGAAAAGAGCTATCAGTCGCTTGTTAGTTTTCATAATTATCTCCCAATAAATTCACTTGTGAATATTATCGCCGCTCTTCTGTTTAGATATTCGCTTTTTGAGCAATAATAAGGAATAAGGTAATATATTCCGAAAACGGAGATGAAGATAGCTATGAAAAAGAGGAAAAATCGAACGGTTGCGAGAAAGCTTTTCAGGTCATTTGCGAGGATACTTACAGTGATTCTCCTTGTATCTCTTATAACAGCCACGGTTGTGGGACTCGTATTCGCTATATATATAGACCGAAATATCGAGAAAAGTGTTGACGAAACTCTATTTACACTGGTCGGAAGCGAAGCCGTGACCAAGCTATATTATTACGATTTCACCGACAGAGAAAACCGCATAGGAGAAGCAATAGAGATGACAGAGGAGGAGATATACGGCGGATACAGATGTGAATACGTTGACTACGAGGATGTTCCGAGAGAGCTTGTCAATGCCTTTGTGAGCATTGAGGATAAGCGATTTTATACCCATTCGGGAGTGGACTGGAGAAGAACGCTTTCGGCGGGGGCAAATTATTTTTTGAATTTCAGTGACAGCTACGGCGGCTCTACGATAACCCAACAGCTCATAAAAAATGTCACACAAAACGACGATTATTCCTTTCAACGGAAGATACAGGAGATTTTGTGGGCGCTTGACCTTGAGACTAAAATGAGTAAGGAAGAGATACTGGAAATGTATCTTAACATAATAAATCTCTCGCAGGGGAGCTATGGCGTTGGAGCAGCGGCGGATTATTATTTTTCAAAGGATGTGGGTGAACTGACACTCAACGAGTGCGCCTGTATTGCCGCTATAACTAACAGTCCCTCATACTACGACCCTATAAGAAATCCCGAAAATAACACATATCGGAGAAATCTGATACTCGGTCAGATGTATGAGCAGGGGTATATTTCGGAGGAGAGCTTCAAGGAGTGCTATGATACTCCCGTAACGCTCAATATAAATTCAGGTGGCGGAGACGGAGTCAATTCGTGGTACGCCGATATGGTGATAGAGGACGTGATAGATGACCTTGTGAGCGAGAAAGGATATAGCCGACAGATGGCAAATCTGATGATATATACGGGCGGACTGAAAATCTACACCGCAATGGACGCCGATATTCAGAAAAAGCTTGAAGCCTATTATGCCGATACCTCGAATTTTTATAGTAATACAGCAGGGGAAAAGCCGCAATCGTCGATGATAATAATAGACCCCGCCACGGGCGATATACTTGCCGTTGCGGGGGCTGTAGGGAATAAGAGCGGAAACCGTCTTCAAAATTTTGCCACGCAAACCCTACGTCCCGCGGGCTCTGTGGTGAAGCCTGTCTCGGTATATGCCCCCGCGCTTGAGGAGGGAATAATTACGTGGTCGAGCGTATACGACGATGTTCCCGTGAATTTCGGAAAATATAATCTTGACGCAAACGCTGGAGCGATAATCCATCCCAAGGCGTGGCCAAAAAACTCAAGCGGAGTTTATCGTGGGTTGACGAACATCAATTATGCGGTGGAGCATTCTATCAACACAGTTGTGGTCAAGGTGCTTGAGGATATGGGACTTGAAACCTCATTTGACTATATAAAAAACAGACTTGGGGTAGAGAGCCTTATTGAGGTATCGGAGGCATCGGACGGAAGCATTATAACCGATATGGATTATGCCTCACTGGCACTCGGTCAGTTTAATTACGGCGTGACGGTCAGAGAGATAACCGCCGCATATTCCGCACTCGCAAATAACGGCGTATATAACGAGCCGCGCTCATATCTTTCGGTGACAGACTCCCGCGGCGTGGAGATACTGAAAAAGGAATATGAGGGAGAGATAGTTTTCAGCGAGGAGGTCGCAACGCTTATGACGATGATGCTCGAAAACGTGATAAAAAACGGTACCGCCACGGCGATAACGCTTGACGAGACGGTACAATGCGCGGGAAAAACGGGAACGACACAGAATAATTATGACAGATGGTTTATCGGCTACACTCCCTATTATATCTGCGGAACGTGGTACGGATATGAGTACCCAAAGGCTATAACCGATGTCTCCTCAAACCCCTGCATTAAATTTTGGGATGATGTGATGGGGGAGCTTCACAAGGATATTCCAACCGACTCGGCAAAGAAATTTTACCGCTCCCCGAATATAGTTGAAGCGGAATACTGTATGGATTCGGGGTTGCTTATGACCGAGGCGTGTAGAAACGACCCGAGGGGAAACAGAGCGGAGAAGGGGTATTTTGCGGCGGGAAGTGAGCCGACATCGTTTTGCACACGTCACGTCTCGGTGGCTTATGACACACAGCACGGCGGTGTCGCGAGTGAGGACTGTCCTCCCGAGAATCTAAAGAATATAGGGCTTATAAACGTAATTCGGGTATTTCCCATGCAGGTTTATGTTACCGATGCCGAATACGTCTGGCGAGATATCGGACTTGACACACTCCCCGCAACATCTCCCGAGCTTCCGTTTTTCGCTAATCTTCTCGCAGAGAATGAATATTGCGGAATAAGCAAAAAACAGGAGCAGTTCAATCGCTACTGCCGCGCACATTTCAATTATTACAACTGGCAAAAGAGAAGAGATGAGTAAATGTTTCAAGAGGAACCTTTTAAGGAAAGTCTTAAGGGCAAAAGCCATTAGCCAAGTTTGATTTGTCGGCTGAACACCGACATTTGGGGCAAAAACGCCCCAAAACATCAAACATTGGTTCCTCTTGACTCCTCCAAACCTTTTTAAAGCTGGGATTGTC
>JAFTHJ010000201.1 GCA_017457465.1 Clostridia bacterium
AGCGTGGTATGGCGATGCCTAAAGAACGCTCGCGTTCTTTACATGTGCGCAGCACAAAGATACCCGCATATAAAATTAATGTCACTTTGCCAATTATACAAAGTCGACTTGATTATAATACCACAAAAGATTAAAAATGTCAAGCGGATTTTTGAAAAATGTTAAGTATTTCTTTTTGTTAAAACAAATTTATGCTTCTCTCACTTTTTGAAAGGCAAAAAAAGAATTTCTAAATACTAATTTTTTTGCAAAAACTATTGACAAAGAGCGTATATAATGGTATACTTTTTAGTTGTTTGAAATGATATTATACAGATGAAAAAAGTTGCTTTTTTGACGAGGTTTGATTTGTTATTTGGTGACTTTGTTCATTCAAAAGTGTTGTTTCTAATCTTACTTTTAGGAGATAAAAAAATGGAACAGAACACAAGAAAAGTTGGTACAGTATCAAGAGGAATTCGTTGCCCCATCTTCCGTGAGGGAGACAATCTGAGCGAGATGGTAACCGCAAGCGTCCTTGACGCGGCAAAGTCTGAGGGCTTTGAGCTTCGCGACAGAGATGTTATTTCGATAACAGAGTCGGTCGTTGCTCGCGCGCAGGGAAACTATGCCTCTGTTGAGGCTATTGCAGAGGATGTTCGCGCAAAGCTCGGCGGAGAGACTGTCGGAGTTATCTTCCCGATTCTTTCCAGAAACCGTTTCGCAATCTGTCTGCGCGGAATCGCTATGGGCTGCAAGAAGATAGTGCTTATGCTCAGCTATCCTTCCGACGAGGTTGGAAACGAGCTTGTCAGCCTTGATAAGATAGACGAGGCGGGTGTCAACCCTTATTCCGACGTACTCACTCTCGAGCGTTACCGTGAGTTGTTTGGTAACAATGTTCACGAATTTACGGGTGTTGATTACGTTCAGTATTACGGAGACCTCATCCGTTCTTGCGGAGCCGAGGTTGAGATAGTTTTCGCAAATCAGGCTAAAACTATCCTGAATTACACCGACTGTGTTCTCACCTGTGATATACACACTCGTAAGCGCACCAAGAGAATTCTCAAGGCTGCGGGAGCGAAGGTGGTTTGCGGACTTGACGATATTATGACCGCGCCTGTAAACGGAAGCGGATATAACGAGAATTACGGACTTCTCGGCTCGAACAAATCGACCGAGGACAAGGTAAAGCTTTTCCCGAGAGACTGCAGAGAGCTTGTGCTTGACATTCAGGCGAGAGTTCTTGCGGCAACAGGGAAGCACGTTGAGGTAATGGTATACGGAGACGGAGCTTTCAAGGACCCCAAGGGTAAGATTTGGGAGCTTGCGGACCCGGTAGTTTCTCCCGCATATACCGACGGTCTTGTCGGAACGCCCAGTGAGCTGAAGCTCAAGTATCTTGCCGACAATGATTTCAAGGATTTGTCGGGCGAGGCTCTCAAGGAAGCTATTTCAGCAAGTATCCGCGCAAAGCAGGGCAATCTGGTTGGAAATATGGCATCGCAGGGAACTACTCCCAGACAGCTCACCGACCTTATCGGCTCTCTGTGCGACCTGACCAGCGGTTCGGGTGACAAGGGAACTCCCGTTGTCCTTGTTCAGGGATATTTTGATAATTACACTAACTAAACAAGATTATTTCGGGGTGAGCTTTTTATCAAAGCTCACCCCGATTTTTTAAAGCTGCACCCCTCGGATAGATACCGAGGGGTGTCTTTGGGTTATAAAATATCTTCTCATTCCTCTGTAAAGTTAAATGCCAAACCGACGGAATCGAGATTGCGCTGATAAGCGTTAAGGTTTTCTTCGCTCATAAGACTGATGTCATTAATCGTACTTTGAATAGTTTCACGCTTTCTGAAAAGAGCCTCTACCCAACGGCGTACCCACATAAAGGGCAGTAAAATCGGAGCTTTTTCCAAAATGGGATATTTCTTGCACATATCGGCATACGGTAAAAAGAGCGCCTGACGGATGCGGTTTCGCTTGGCGCTATTCTTCGCGCCTGACGTTTCACGCGCCTTTACACCGCTTGATATAACGTGTTCGTCGTGAAATCCGAAGGAACCGCTTTTGAATATTGTGATTGTTATCAGTTTTGTCTTTTCGTTTGCAATTCCACCGTCAAACCATACAGATAGAGTTTGCATTACGTTAGTGTAGAATTCATACAAGCATAGAGTGGTAAGCTCATTTTTGATATAATCCTCATCAAGATTCGGTTTGCTTTGACGGTACAGCCAAAGGTCAACTGTCTGCTTTATTCCAACGCCACCGTCTCTGTAATGCTTGGCGTAATGAGTGAATAAATAAATCAACTCATCCTCATCGGTCATAGAGTATTTCGTGCCGTCATTTTGCTTTGCGAGGCGCCAACCGTCGCCGAAATACGCATAATAATCCTTATTATACGAGGGAATCAAACGCTTGTGAAGCTCTACCTGAAGACCGTTTTTGCACCATATAAGCTCGTGGTCGCTCTCGTTGGTTTCAGTATATTCAAGCTTTTGCATAATGTCTTGAATGATGTCGTATTGACTTGTTTTAATCAATATATCGAGGTCTCCCATTACCCGCATTTCCGGAGCGGGATATAGCTTTTTTAATAGAATTCCCTTGACGGGCATATATTCTATCTGATTTTTGCCAAACTCCGAAAAAATTTCATTCGCTATGTATTCCTGTTGCTCGTTAAGAAAGATATGTTGACATACCACATCAAACAGAGCGGTCATCTCGGGAGTATCGGTAGACAGACCGCACTCGAGCGCACCGTAGTAGCAGAGCGCGGCAATATCGTGAGCCTTGACGATAGGGAAGGTAGTTCTCAATGAAAAACCGTCGCTTAAATATTCTTTTTTATGTGTAAGCGCCGCGCGGATAAGCTTGATTATATCCTCTACGAGAGTATTCATAGCATTCCTTCTCCTTACGTATTTTGCGTGATAAAAAAGACAAGCGTACTTAATTATTATATTATAACTCATATATTTTTATATGTCAATAGAATTTGTGCATATTTGGCGAAATACCGCAAAAAGACGCGAAGGATATGTGCAAAACAACGGAATGCTATCTTGTGAAAGCTAATATAAAATAATCACACAGAAATACAAAAAAGATACAAAAATTGAGAGAAAAACTTGACATAACTTTATTTTTGTTTTAAAATTAACTTTGAAAGATGCCTTTTATAGGAGGACAGATACAGTGAAAAATAACTTTAAGATAAAGCTTGTAGTGTCTGTATTGATGCTTACGGCACTTTTGTGCGGCTGCAAAAAAGAATCCAACGACAGTGTTGAGGCGACCACCACCGAAGCGACGACTACCTCCGCGCAGACTGTTGATGCCGCGTATGAGAGCATACCGAGATTTGATTCGGAGAGCAACGCGAAGCTTGAGTTTTCCTTTTTGGGAGACCCTTACGCTCTTTCTCTCACGCTTCCGTCCGAATGGGAGGTTGTTAGCGTTTCAAAAGGATATTCGCTCCGTAGAGATGGGAATGAGATAGGTAGGATTATTTCGGGAGAGACCGAAGACGCTTCCGAATGGACCGAGGTCAAGTGCTACGAGTTTGCGGATGGCGGACTTTTGACAACCACGTATATAGAGAGACGCGGAGAAGGCGCTGAAGCCGAATACAGATACAGGTTTTCTTATTACTATGCCTTTGGAAATATATCGAGACTTACTAATCTGACGGTTGCTCTGTCGGAGGTTGACGAATTCGCGGAGAAGAGTATGGCATATACGTGCACAGTAGTCAGATTAACCACCGATTCGGGTATTGGTATTCTTGCCGACAACTCGGTGAGAAATATCGCAATCCTCGGAAACAGCTTTGTTGGCTCGGGGTCCTCAAATATTGGCGCGATAACGCAGGAGATGTTTAATCTCAACGGAAAGCAGTGTAATGTCGACGCGATATCGAGAGGTATGGCGAATATCAGCACATACACAGGCGACGCCGAAATGATGAATAAAATACGAAGCGGATATTACGATATGGTGTTCATTTGCGGACTTTATTCAAACGGTCATGTTGGTGCTCTCAAGACACTCAAGGATGCGTGTGATGCAGGGCAAACAAGGCTTGTCGTATTTCCCGCGCACAACGAAAGCGCTTCAGTGATAAGTCAGGCGAAGCAGTTGATTCCCGACCTCGTTTATCTTGACTGGAAAGGCGAGATAGATGCGCTTATAGCGAATAAAAAGTTAAGCAGGTGGGAGTTCTGCTATGATGATTATTATGACCACAGTAAGCCTCTTGCGGGGTATGTTGGGGCACATATGATTTACAGGGCGATATATTCCTCTGTGCCCACTGTCGGCGTGTCCTCGTCTATTCAGCAGTCCTACGTCGATTCCTTGCTTGGTAATTATTCATCCACAGGAGCAATAGATTTGGCTTACAAGTCAACCGTGAAATATCTTGATTAATGTACGGGGAAACCTTTTGAGAAAAGGTTTCCCCATATCCTTTTCAAAGATTTTCGGTAAAGGTGGCGAAAGAAATTAAGTTTTTCCAAATTCTCCAAAGTGCTATTGACTTTGCAGAACCCTTGTGGTATAATAAGATGTTTAAAAATAATCATTTTTAAGGAAGGTATAAAAATGAAGTACGAGGAATTGTCTTCCAAACCCGATTTTTCCGAAATTCAGCCCGCCACACTTGGCTTCTGGATGGAAAATAAGGTTTTTGAAAAATCTGTTGAAGAGAAAAAGGGCGGAGAAATAGTTTTCTACGACGGCCCTCCTTTCCCCACGGGTAAGCCTCACCACGGCACGGTGCTTGTCTCCTTCATAAAGGATATGATTGCGAGATACTGGACGATGAGAGGCTATCAGGTTCCCAGAGTCTGGGGTTGGGACTGTCACGGTCTGCCGATAGAGAATCAGGTCGAGACTCTGCTTGGTATCAATGATAAGAACCAGATTGAAAAAGAGCTTGGTATAGATAAATTCAACGAGAAATGCTTCGAGGTCGTTTCCAATAATAACGACGCTTGGAAGGAATATGTCGACCAGATGGCGCGTTGGGTAGATTACGACGGCGCGTATAAAACGATGAACGCAAGTTTTATGGAGAGCGTTATGTGGGCGTTCAAGACCTGTCACGATAAAGGGCTTATCTACCGCGACTACCGCGTAACTCCGTACTGTACTCATTGCGAGACATCTCTTTCTATCTCGGATACAAGAGAGTCCGACTCCACTCGTCCGAGACAGGACAGATGGGTAATAGCGCAGTTCAAGAGTAAGCTTCGCGAGGCAAATAAGGATGTTTATTTCCTCGCTTGGACAACAACTCCGTGGACTCTCCCCTCAAACCTCTGTCTGGCAGTCGGCGAGAAGCTCGACTACGCGTTTGTTGAGGTTGAGGACAGAGTGCTTGTTGCTTGTAAGAACGTACTCCCCAACTTCAAAAAGGTATTCGGCGAGAACCCTGTCATCCTCAAAGAGGTGAAGGGAACAGAGCTTGTCGGAGAGACCTATGAGCCGCTTTTCCCCTATTTCGCGGACAAGGCTGCAGAGGGCGCGTTCAGAGTTGTTACGGCTGACTATGTCGGTGCTGACGAGGGTGTTGGTATAGTTCATACCGCTCCCGCATTCGGTGAGGACGACTACTGGACCTGTAAAAACTTCGGCATCCCGCTTGTCAACCCCGTTGACTCAAAGGGTAGATTTACCGAGGAGATAACCGACTTCTATCCGATTCAGGAGGATAAGACGGTTATCGAGATGAACCCCATAATCATAAGATTCCTTTATGAAAACGGCAAGGCAGTTGCCGACGGAACCATAGAGCATAACTATCCTCACTGTTGGAGATGTAAGCGTCCGCTTATCTATAAGGCTATGGATGCGTACTACTTTAATATCGGTAAGGTCAAGGAAAGACTTATCGAGTGCAATGAGGAGGTCAATTGGGTTCCCGAAACCGTTAAGCACGGCAGATTCGGAAACTGGCTCGAGGGCGCACGTGACTGGAATATCTCGAGAAACAGATACTGGAGTACGCCGATACCGATATGGAAGTGTAACGAGTGCGGCGAGGAGGTCGTTCTCGGAAGCATAGAGGAGATATATAACGCATCGGGAGTCAAGCTCGATAACCTTCACAGACAGTTTGTCGACAAGGTTACATTCCCCTGTAAGTGCTGCGGAGGCACTATGCAGAGAGTTCCCGAGGTTCTCGACTGCTGGTTTGAGAGCGGAAGCGTCCCCTTTGCGCAGAAGCACTATCCCTTTGAGAACAAGGAATGGTTTGAGGAGCATTTCCCCTGCGACTTCGTAGTTGAGTACACGGGACAGATAAGATGCTGGTTCTACTATCTCCACGTTCTCGCTATCGCGCTCTTTGATAAACCCGCGTTCCGCAACTGTGTCGTTCATGGAACGATACTCGCGAAGGACGGAAAGAAGCTTTCCAAGTCCTCGAAGAACTATACCGACCCGATGGAGCTTATGAAGAGATACGGAACCGACGCGTTCAGACTCTATCTCTATCAGACCAAGGCAATGCTTATCGGTGATTTGCTCTTTGACGAGAGCGGAATTCAGGACGCGTATCAGCAGATACTGCTTCCGTACTGGAACGCTTGTAACTTCTACATTTCCTATGCGAATATAGATAACTTCCGTCCTGACGGACTCACACCGCCCAAGAGCGATAATCAGCTTGATAACTGGATACTCGCGAAGCTCTATGACGCGACGAACGAGATAACCACTAATATGGACGCATATCAGGTTGACAGATATATCGATAGCCTGTCTTCGCTTATAGACGGACTTACCAACTGGTATATCAGACGCTCCAGAAGAAGATTCTGGGAGTCGGGAATGTCGGCGGATAAGGAAAGCGCCCTCAATACTCTGTATTACGTCCTTGTAAATACAACCAAGCTTCTTGCTCCCGTAGCGCCCATTATATCCGAGAAGATATATAAGACACTCACGGGCGAGTTCTCGGTTCACCTTGCCGATTGGCCCGAGATTCCCGAGAGCTACGCTAACGCCGAGCTTCTCAAGAAGATAGAGACGGCGCAGAGAGTTATCGGACTTACGAGAAGCATCAGAAACAAGAGTAGAATAAAGAACAGACAGCCTTTGAGTCTGCTCCGTGTGGCTTCCTCCGATGCCGCTACTATGGCAGTGGTTGAGGAATTCAAGGAGACCATCAAGGAGGAGCTTAACATCAAGAATATCGAGATGCTCGATAACGTAAACGATATAGCTACCGTTAAGTACGACCCGAACTTCAATGTTATAAGAGAGAAGTATCCCAAGGATATCCCCTCTATCATAAAGGCAGTCAAGAGCGGAAAGTATACTATGAGCGGAGATTTCGTTACCCTTGATGTAAACGGCGAGGAAAAGCAGCTTGACGCGGACATCATTCTCGTCACCTACCTCGCGAAGGACGGTCTGCATGTTGCCAGTGACCACGAGATAATCGTATCGCTTGACCTCACTATCACAGAGGAGCTCAAGCAGGAGGGCTTGGCGCGTGAGATTATCCGAAGCGTTCAGGACGCGAGAAAGCAGATAGGCTGTGAGATAATGGATAACATCACCATAAGCCTTAAGGGCGAATATCCCCAGTCTTGGGTTGAGACCATTTGCGGGGAGACACTCAGCCGTATCGGCGAGATAGATACTCCCGATACCGTTATCAATATCGATGATATTATCGAGATAGCGGTCAAAAAGTAATATACACCGATAGGGAAGGAGGGGTTTGAGCACTCTCCTTCCCACGCGTGTTTTACGAGGAGAGAAGTATGATAAAGATAATGTTCGTTTGCCACGGAAATATCTGCCGCTCACCGATGGCGGAGTTTATATTCAAGGATATGGTGGCAAAAAAGGGGATTGATGAAAAATTTTATGTCGAGTCAAGCGCCACAAGCTCCGAGGAGATATGGGGCGGTGTTGGAAATCCCGTATATCCGCCCGCTCGCGCCGAGCTTGAGAGACACGGAATATCGTGTGCGGGAAAGAGGGCGGTGCGACTTGAATCGCGGGACGCCGATAAATATGATATCTTCGTCGGTATGGATAGCGCAAACATAAGAAATATGCATAGAATACTCGGTGCTTCGGCGGGGGAGAGGATACATAAGCTTATGGATTTTACCCCGCGGGGCGGAGATGTTGCCGACCCTTGGTACAGTGACAGATTTGACATCGCGTACCGCGATATATACGACGGTTGCGAGGCGTTGCTCGATTATCTTTTAAAAAACACCGAGAAGTGAAAAAAGAGCTAAAAAAATTTGAAAAAATTTGCAATACTACTTTTATTTTTCGAGCGTTTGTGATACAATAAATACGTATTTTTTAATTCTTATTACTTGAGGTAAATATATGAGCGGTTTTTTTGGAGTCGTATCTAAAGAGGATTGCGTTTTTGATTTGTTTTTCGGAACTGACTATCACTCCCATCTCGGCACACGCAGAGCGGGAATGGTGGTTTACGGAAAGGAAACAGGATTTGATAAGGCGTTACATAATATCGAAAATTCTCCCTTCAGAACAAAATTC
>JAFTHJ010000202.1 GCA_017457465.1 Clostridia bacterium
AGGTTGAGGTTAAGTAATTTAAGCTTCAACATAGAAAAAAGACCGTTGCTGATGCAACGGTCTTTTTTCGTTTGATTTTTAAACACAAGACTAGTTTCAAATGAGCCGAGATAAAAATTTATTCTTTGCTCAATACCTTTTTGTTCCAGGATTTTTTCTTGCATTTCGGGCATCTCATATACCTTGTTCTGTTGATATGCATAGCAAAGAATACGCTTTTGAAGGTCGGAACATACCTGTGTCCGCATTTAGCGCACATATAATATCCCGCGGTCTGTTCAATTCTCAAGCCGTACATACAACCGACCATACATATAACAAATCCCGATATTACGATAAGCACTCTCAACCAATCATACATAGGAACGAAAGCGGCAACCATCGAGGAACCCAACAAAATAATAATGGCAAATACACCTATCACTATTTCCAAAGAAAGTAATCTTTTGTCGAACTCCTCTTTTTGTTTAACCATTTCAATTAAGCTTTTTTCTAATTTTTCACTGTAATTATCCACTGTAACCATCTCCCCATTCAATAAATCGTTTACACTGATTTGAAGAATATTACACAAATCAAGCATTATCGAGGAATCGGGCATTGATTTTCCCGTTTCCCATTTAGATACCGCTCTATCGGTAACATTCAATCTTTCCGCCAACTGCATTTGCGTCAAATTGAGTTTTTTTCTGCACTCGGCAATAAATCTTCCTATCTTAATCTGGTCCATTTGAACACCTCCTTGTGCTTTAAGTATAAATCAAACCGACTTAAAAGTCTACACACCGTTGGTTGATGGGGAGATTCTTTTATATCCACCAACGGTTGAGTTGCATATAAAGTACAGCTTGAAGTCCCTTCCCCGCTCTAATTCTTCCTTCTCTTTACCGCTTCTGCAAGTAAGAATTCTATCTGTCCGTTGATAGAACGGAAATCATCCTCCGCCCAAGCGGCGATATCGTTCCAGAGAGACGGGGACAGTCGGAGAAGTATTTGCTTTTTGGCATTCTCTTTATTTTTCAGGTTTTTTTCACGCTCAAGGATTTCATTCTCAAGCTGCTTTATTCTCAAGAGCCGTTCCTCAAGCTGCGTCTCGCGAATTTCCGCTTTTTTATTACTATCCATTACGCCTCCGTCTAAAATCAATAAATGCTTCCGCTATTGACCACAGGCTGGGCATCCTTGTTGCCGCAAAGAACCACGAGCAGGTTGGACACCATAACCGCCTTTCTTTCGTCGTCAAGCACGACAACATTATCCTCACCGAGCTTGTCGATAGCCATCTTGACCATTCCCACAGCACCGTCAACTATCTTCTGTCTTGCCGCGATAATTGCAGCCGCCTGCTGACGCTGAAGCATTGCCGCCGCTATCTCCTCGGAATAAGCGAGGTGTGTGATTCTGACCTCCTCGATTTCAAGTCCCGCGTCACGCACCCTGTCCTGAAGCTCCTTTTTCATATTGTCAGCTATTTCAAGTGAGCTTCCGCGAAGCGACTTTTCGCCCTTTTCTCCGTCGTCATCGCCATCATCAAATATATCGTACGGATAGAGTCTCGCTGTATTTCTCACAATAGAGTCTGTCTGTATGCTCAAATATTCCTTGTAGTTCTCAACCGCGAATACCGCCTGTGTAGGCTCGGCAACTCTCCAGATAACGATAGCTCCTATAACTATCGGATTTCCGAGAACGTCGTTCACCTTCTGCTTGTCATTGTTAAGTGTCTGTGTTTTCAACGATATCGAACGGCGTCCAATAGTTCCCACCGATATCGAAAGACTTTCGTCCTTCACTGTGGTCTTGCTCTTGAGAGTGGCTGCCTCGTTTGCCTTGTCAGACACGGGAACCACAGACTGACAGAATGGATTTATATAGAAAAATCCCGATTTGCTTATAGTTCCATGGTATTTTCCGAAAAGCGTAAACACCTTTGCCTCGTTCGGCTGAACAGTTTTAAGTCCCCCAAACATAATGCCGAAAACCGTCACAAGCACGATTCCCGCAACGAGCATAGTCACCGAGAGAGGCAGAGGAAGCTCTGTTTCCTCAATACAGATTCCGCCAACAATCATCAACGCGGTGGACGCCAGAAGTCCCAGAATTATCAGGAACAGTGCCAACACTCCGTTGAACGCCTTAAGCTCTTTAGCCGTTATTTTTTTAATTTCCATAGTAAGTCTCCTTTGTGTAGCATTGTGATATCAAAATGATATCCTATTCTTTTTCGCTTGTCACTAGTTTTTTCAAAAAATCTTGACCAGAGACTAAATAAGTCGTATAAGAGACCGAAGTGAGCTCGTAACCATCCTCACTTAAAACAAAACTAGGAGTTCCGAGGGCTTCTGCCCGTCGGAATCTGCTTCGGCAGAGTACAAGAAAATGAAAAACGACATTCATTCAAGAGCGCTTTATATCTGCAGAGCCGCGCTTATCGCCGCGCTCTACGTGGCGCTCACATTTTTTTCCTCAATACTCGGACTTTCTTCAGGCGTAATACAGATAAGATTTTCCGAAATGCTCTGTATCCTACCCGCCTTCACCCCCGCGGCAATCCCCGGGCTGACGCTCGGATGCCTTTGCTCGAATCTGATGACGGGTGCGATATGGCAGGATATAGTTTTCGGGACACTCGCCACACTTCTCGGCGCACTCGGAACATACGCCTTGAGAAAATTCAAGTGGCTCATGCCCATACCTCCCGTAATCGCAAACACCGTCATAATCCCTCTCGTTCTCGCTTACGGCTATCACTTCGAGGGAGGTCTTCCCTATTTTATGCTGACGGTAGGAATCGGTGAGATAATCTCGGTGTATATCCTCGGTATGATTCTATATCATTTCTTGAATAAAAAGAATTTATTTGAATAAAAAAATCGACTTGCGTACGCAAGTCGATTTTTATTATCTTACCGAAAACTTATATACCGTCGTATAATCGTAAACATCACCCGCGCGAAGTA
>JAFTHJ010000203.1 GCA_017457465.1 Clostridia bacterium
AAAGACCGACGCTAAAACAACAGCGGCAGAAGACGCTGCTGATGAGACAACAGCAGAGGGCGAGGAAGAGAAGAGCGGATGCGGAAGCACCATTACCGTTGCATCGGTTATGATGATAGCGGCAGCCGCAGCAATTCCCGCGGTAGCATCGAAGCGCAGAAGAAAGTAAGTTGATATACGGTTAAAGCCCACCGATTTTTCGGGTGGGCTACCGTAGCCTAATGAAAAAAACACAAAAACAGGCTTTCTGCGGTTCTTCGCAGAAAGAAAAATAATTCAGATCGAGCGGAGGGGTTGTCCTTTGCGGCAACCCCACCACGGAATAGAGCGTATGAAAAAAAGATTATTTATTATATTTGCATTGCTTCTCATTATCCCTGCACTGATGATATGTATGCTCACAGGCTGTAATAATGACAGTGACGGGGACACAGAAGAGACCACGGCAGGAACCACGGCTCCCAAGGGTGAATTTATCGGCTCGGAGCTGGTCAGAAATAAAGATATGGGCTTTTTTGCTTACGGTGAAGTCGTTTCGGATAATGAATATGTTGCTGATGCTGCCGTAAGATCTCAAAATGACGGTATTCTAATTAAATATTACTCCGACGGAACCGCAAACTTCACGGTCAACGACTATTGGGGCAATGTGGCTACCGTCAGCATAACTGTTGAAAATTCCGAGGTTTCCGGTATAGATGTAACTCCGTTTGAAGATGCGAATAGCGTCAATGTAAGATTTATGGGTGCTTACGGAAACGGACTTAAGAATGACACGGAGGCTATTCAGTCGGCGATAGATTCGCTTCCGAATGGCGGAACTGTGTATATTCCCGCGGGAACGTACGACATAGATAAGATAGTTCTTCACGAAAATATCACCCTTATGCTTCAGGGTGAGGTCAATAATGTTGCGGCGGGATATACCGAAACATTGGTTCGCAGAGTAGAGAACGGTGAGTTCGCGATACTCAAGGACGGCTCTTTCGTCAACCACGAGCCTAACGGACCGGGTAATCTCGGCGAGTCGAATATCGCTATTATAGGCGGTATGATAGACTTTAACGGCGCGGCAGCTACAAAGACGCAGATAGATGTCAATCACGAAGGCCCCGCTGCTCATCCGGGTGCCGAAGCAACGGGCTGCATCGCAATCTCCTGCGGAAGCAACTTCCGTTTTGAGAACATAATATTCAAGGATATCTACAACGCACACGCTTTCCAAATATGCGGTGTAAGTGACGTTGTTATCAAGGACTGCATGTTCGCGGGATATATGGGACGCGCGGAAACCAAGGGCGTTGCGGGAAAAATCGTTACCAACAGAGAGACGATACAGATAGAGTACGCACACAGCGGCGCTATTCCCCCCGCAACCTTTGAGGAGGGCGAGTTCTATTACTGTGAGAACGTAACTATTGAGGGCTGTTATTTCGGAGACAGCGATAAGTCGGGCTACCACGTGACTGCAATCGGTCAGCACGGACAGAACGGAAGTGCGAATGTTACGGGACTCTAGGTAACCGATTGCATTTTCGATAACCCCTACTACAGCGCAATGAGATTCCCGAACTACGTTGATGTTGAGATAAGCAAGAACAGATTTATCTCCAACGAGAAGGGATATTATAACGGCGGATATTTCCTGTGGCTCTATACCGAGAATTCGGATAAAAAGTACGCGGGAAAGACACAGTCGGGAACTTCGCAGACTATTACCAGCGCACACGCGTTTGAGCACGACGGAATTCATAACGTGGATATAAAGAGTAATATTTTCTCTATCAGCGGAAGCTCCAATATGAGAGTTTTGAGCGCTGAATCTACGGGACTTTCGCAGGGCGCGAGAACGATATCGGGTGTTATGAGACAGGTCGAGGGACAGCTTTACGGAGCTTCCTATACGGGATTTGTAAAGTGTACGAACCTTATATCCGACCTGAATTTCAGCAATAACACTATCGCGATATACGCCGATAACTACACATATAAGACCATAATATATTGCAAGGCTGTTTACGGATTGACTATTGAAAATAACAAAGTGGATACGGGAAGCGGTGTGAATCTTACAAACTCGGGTGTGAATATAGCAACGCCTGTGAACGATACCGTATCGAATCAGTTTGAGTTTATCAGCAAACTGCCCAATAAGTCTGTTATTATTGATGACGGTAAGGGCGGAACGATAATGCTCAAATCGGATTCCACGGAGCGTAAGCTGATACTTCAGCAGACCGAGCATTGCAAGATAACCTACACCGTTCAGAACGGAAATGTTGTAGTTAAGGTCGTCTGTGATGAGGGCTACACATTCAGCGGATGGACGAAGTCGGGCGCGACTTATAATCCCGGCTCTTCGATCACGATGACGAGTAATATAACTCTCGTCGCGACCTGCACAAAATAAAATAACGAAGGCTCTGACTATTTTCGGGCTATTGGAAACAATAGCCCGAAGGGAGGACCTCGTACCGATATCCTCCTGTGATAACGGCAAAAAAGCCTTTTTTGAGCCGAAAATATCGCAAGAGGAGCAACTTGACACGAATTATATCAAGTATTAATATAATTATGATGAAATAAACAGACTTAAATCTGTTGTTTAATATTTTAATTTTTTATCCGATAGATGTCGGAGGAGGACACAGCACTATGAAAGAAATGAAAAAAATCGTAGTCGGTCTCGTTGGAACAAGTCAGCTTAGCTTCCCGGGACCAAAGGAAAAGGCATTCGCAAGATGCGCTGACGGAATGAAGAAGCTCTCCGAGAAGATGGGCTTTGACCTTGTTGTATACAAGGATACCGTCATCACAAGAGAGGACGCTATCACTGCAACCAAGTATATGGAGGACAATAAGGTTGATTTCCTTATGGTTCAGCATACCTCTTACACGGGCGGACAGGTAGCTCCCGTATTTGCGAAGATAAAGAACGCGCGCGTTGGCTTCTGGGCTATCCCCGAGGGAGTTGACTGCGGAGCGGTTCCGTTCAACTCATTCTGTAGTATCAATATGCACTGCGGAATAGTTGCTCACTATCTCAGAGACTACAATATTCCGATAAAGTGGTTCTACGGAGACGTTGAGGACCCCGCATTTGTAAGACGCTTTGAGGTAACTGTCAGAGCTATCAGAGCTATCGTTAACATCTCTCAAGCAAGAGTTGCTCTCGTTGGCGGTATCGCTCCTTACTTCAACGACCTTTATGACGACGAGCGTAACATCAACAAGCGCTTCGAGGGAATATTCTTCTACCGTCTGCACGAGTTCAACGAGATAAAAGAAAAGGCTCTTGCTTACTCGAAGGAAGAAATCGAGCCTGTCGTTAAGGAAATGATAGCTAAATCGAAGGGTGCGCTTGACGATCCCGAGATTCAGAAGACATTTGAGTGCGATCTTAGCCAGTTCGTGCTTGACCGCGGTGAGATGAACGCGAG
>JAFTHJ010000204.1 GCA_017457465.1 Clostridia bacterium
CCCCGATTACGGCTCGGATACATACAAAGAGGGTAACTTTGCTAAGGAAAAAGAGAATAACGGTTCGGCGGTTAATATATTCCAGGAAGGCAGAGCCGCATTTATGCTGACAGCGATAGGCGCGGTTCACCGCTATCTGCGTCAGTCCGAGTTCGATTACGGACTCGTTCCGATTCCCAAGTACTCGGCAGAGGATCAGGAGCAGTATGTAAACTTCAACTACTCGGGTGCCGCTTCCTGCGGAATTCCTACGCTCTCGCCCGATGTTGAGCGTACCTGCACGATTCTCGAATATCTCTCGGCATATTCCTACAAGCTCGTCAAGAGCGAGTATTACGACATAGTCGTTCAGACCAGAGCCGTACGCGATACAGACTCTATGGAAATGCTCGATATAATCTTCGGTCACGACGAGCTCGGAACGGTAAAATTTGAGCTTGACCTCTGCTACGGTATCGGCTTTGCTGATTGCATAAGAAAGAACCTCAGCGATAACAATGCCGAAGTCAAGTCCCAGCTTGACTCGCTGAAGACTTCCTCTGCAAAGAAGAATATTCTGGCTGTTATCGAGGCATATAAGGGCTGATGATTCACAAAAAAGGTGGGGGTTTTTTGAAAACCCCCACCTTTTATTGCTTTTCAAAAGAACTGATTTTGAAGATTTAGGCACCAATTTTCAGTTGCTCGAAGAAGGATAATATATTATAATTATACTCGTAGGATATTCTTTAGCAGAAAGGAACATTCTTATGAGAGTTAAAAAAATACTTCTGTCTGCTGTGATTCTTATTATGGCAGCACTGCTCGTTTTCGGCCTGGTTTCCTGTAATAAGGACGGAGACGAAACAGACGAGACGACCTCAACAAGCGCGACTACGCAGCCGTCGGGAGACGAAAATCCCCCTGCCGTCGGAACACTCAAGCTTATAGAGGACGGCAAGGTCAATTTCAAGGTGGTTTATCAATCGAAAACCGATGTCCATATGGAGATAGCGATTAACTCGCTTGAGAACGCCTTTTTGGACAAGTATGACACAGAGATAACTACGCTCAAGGATTCCGAGCATACGCGCGATGATGACGGAATTGAAATACTTATCGGTCAGACAAAATACGAGGCTTCCGCAACCGCCCTCGGTGCTCTTGCTGAAAACAGCTATTCGGTAACAGTTCAGGGAAACAAGATAATTATATCGGCAAATCATATCGCGCTCTTCCCCATTGCCACCGAAAAGCTTATCGACAGCCTGACCTTTGAGGACGGCACACTCTCTATCGCAGATAACTTTTCTTTCGATAGCGGCGCATTCGACCACGCATCGTTGAGTACCGACGGAGAGACAACCGATTATACCATTGTATACGATAACGACAGTGCGGAGGCGCTCGCCGCGGCTACCTTGCTTCAGAGCAAGTTTGAAGAGCTTGAAATTCATATAGATGTTCTGGACGATTCTTCCTCCTCCGAGGGACCGGAAATACTCATTGGAAAAACCAACAGAGACCTTTCGGACGAGAGCGAGGCTTATTACAGAAAAGCATATCTTGATGTTGACAGTGAGGGCAATATTGCTATCACGGGACATCTGGAGAGCGGAGTCAATAAACTTGCAAACTACATAGATATTCTGAACTCCGAAACAGGCGAAATAGTTATAGTTTCTCCTATGCTCGGACTAATTGACCCCATAGGAATGGGTTCGCTTCCGCTCTATGACGGCGCGGGAGAGGTAGAGCTTATAGATAGCTTCGGACCTTCAAAATCATATTATCTGACGATACACGGAGCGTCAAAGGGAGACTTCAGAGACTACACCGATGTTCTTGCCGAATACGGATACACCTGCTATAGCACGAAAACAGTGAACGGAAACCTTTTCGAGACCTGGACCGACGGATATTCGATTCTGACTATGGCGCATATCTCTTATCTCGATCCCGCCACCACCGACAGCCCACAGGCTTCCAGCAGCCTTGGAAATGTCAGATATATCTCCATAGCGGTGGATTGCGTTGAAAACTCCCCGCTTCCTCCCGTTGAAACAAACATAGAAAAGATTGCAACCGTTCAGCTTACTACGATAGGAACAGGTTGCGGATATCTTCTCCGACTCTCGGACGGAAGATTCATCGTATTTGACGGCGGAATGCCCGTCGCCGCCGAATCGATATATAATATGATTACAGAGCAGAATGTGCGCGAGGGTAAGCCCGTTATCGCGGCTTGGCTCATAACGCACTTCCATATCGACCACGTGGGTGCCGCTAACGAGTTTATGACGCTCTATTCGGAGCAGGTTGATATCGAGACCTTCGTTCACAATCTCCCCGGAGACGAGGTATATATCGACAAGAACATCGCCGAGGGAACTCCGAACGACGAAGATGTCAATATGTGAG
>JAFTHJ010000205.1 GCA_017457465.1 Clostridia bacterium
ACATTTCTTAACTGCGCGACTGTTTACAAGGCGTTTGATATGGCAGAGCGCTCACTTCCGCTCTTTGAGAGGGCGAGAGAGATATACGAGCGTGAGCTTGAGGGGAATGACAGCCGTATCGCGGGACTTTACAACAATATGGCGCTCACGCTTGTCGACCTCGGCAGATTTTCCGAGGCAGATGAGCTATACAAAAACGCTATATCCATTATGGAAAAGGCGGAGAGAGGCGGACTTGAGGTAGCCATAACCTATCTCAATATGGCGAGTGCGGCGGAAGCCGAGCGTGGAATGCTCGAGGCGGAAGCCCTTATATCGGAATATCTCGAGAGGGCGGAGGCACTTCTTGAGGCTCACCCGACAAGAGACGGGTATTACGCCTTTGTCTGTGAAAAATGTGCCTCTGTTTTTGGGTATTACGGACACTTTTTCTACGAAAATGAGCTGAAGGAGAGGGCGAGAAAAATATATGAAGGGAATTGAGCTTTCCGAGGCGTTTTACCGCGAATTTGGTGAGCCGATGATACGCGACAGCTTTCCCGAGTTTGAGGGACTTATCGCCGTCGGAGTGGCGGGTAGCGGCTCGGAGTGCTTCGGATATGACGACGAGCTTTCGCACGACCATGATTTTGATATCGGATTTTGCATCTTCATACCCGACGAGGATGTGATAGACAGCAGAGTCGAATTCACCCTTGAGAGAGCATACTCAAGGCTTCCGAGGAGCTTTCGGGGCTTTGAGCGAAGCCTGCTCGCGCCCGTTGGCGGAAGCCGCCGCGGGGTTATAAGAATGAGTGAGTTTTTTAAGAGCAAAACAGGAAACCCCGAGGGTGAGCTATCCCCGACAGACTGGCTTATGCTCCCCGAGCAGTCCTTGGCGGAGGCGGTTAACGGTAAGATATTCTTTGACGGGCTTGGAAAATTCACCGAGATAAGGCAAAAACTTGCATATCTGCCCGAGGATATCCGTCGCAAGAAGCTTGCGGGTGAGCTGCTTGTTATGGGGCAATCGGGGCAGTATAATTACGGCAGATGTATCGCAAGGGGAGAGACTGCCGCCGCGCAGATGGCAATGTGTGACTTTGCGAGAAGTGCACTCCACGCGGCATTCCTTCTGAATAAGCAATATATGCCCTACTATAAATGGAGTTTCCGCGCCCTGCGTGAGCTTCCTCTGCTTTCAAATCTTCACGAGCCGCTTGAATATCTGATATCGAGTGCCAACGGAGAGGGGGAGTCGGCTCAAAAGACAAAAATTGCCGAGCGGATATGCGCCGATATCATCGATGAGGTGAGACGTCAGGAGCTGACCGACTATAAGGGCACGGAGGCGGAGGGACACGCCTATTCGGTTAACGACAGAATCTCCTCGCCCGACATCAGAAATCTTCATATTCTTTGCGCGGTGTAAGAGATTCAAAACATCGACAATATTTGCGTAAGCTATTGACAAAACAGATAGAAAATTGTATAATTATCTTGAAAATTGCGCTATGCGTATTAAAAAAGGAGAATGACTATGGCTTTTTGTCCGAATTGCGGTAAGTCTGTAGATAACGGCGTAAACTTCTGTCCGTCCTGCGGAGCGGCTATACCGACTAATAACGAATTTAACGGAACACCTCTTAACGAAGAATTTATATACGATGCTCCCCAGCCCAAGCAGCGTGAGCTTAATGTCGCGCAGCTCGTCTGGTCGATAATCAATGTGGTTCTGTGCTGTATGCCCTTGGGTATCGCGGCTGTTGTTTTCACGATAATGGCAAAGGATGCGCCCGATGACGAAACAGAGGCAAAGCGTCTGAAGAACGCGCTGATATTCAATATCATTTCGACCGTTGCGGGTGTTTTAGTCACAATAATATCTTTTATAGTCAGCTTCGCTCTTGGATTTATGGGCGCTTTGATGTAACAAAAAACGGGGCTTTTGCCCCTTTTTTGCTTTAATTTTTTCGCAAAGGAATTATAATATGTCAACTCTTTCTCACAAAAAATGGCTGCGGGTAGCGGTTGGTATCGGCGTCCCTCTTGGAGCTTCGGCACTCGCGCTTTTCTTCCTTTGGGCAGGAAGAACTCCGCCGTGTGTATTTTATGAGCTAACAGGCTTTTATTGCGCGGGGTGCGGGGCAGGGAGAGCCTTTCTCGCGCTACTTCACGGAGAGCTTTACGCGGCTCTGCGGCTTCAACCGTTGATGCTTCTTCTTCTCCCTTTTATAGGCTATTATTGCCTTAAGCGGTATATCGCATTTGTTTTCGGTCGGGATGTTCTGCCTTTTCCCACGGTTCGAGGTCGCTTCCTCGGAATCTTTGTTTTAGTGCTCATTCTTTCCTATTGGGTTCTTCGAAATGTTCCCGTGTTCCCGTTTACACTCCTTGCGCCTACCGTGGTTTGACACCAATGAAAATAATTTACCATTAATTACCACAAGATTGTTGACAACTCAACAATATTGTGGTATAATGTTTTCAACTTTTTGAGATTTCAAGGTGAGAAAGGGCACGAGATATGAGAAAAAAGTTGCCTTTTGTCGCTGTCTGTAAAGTATAAGAGATAGCCTTGACGCTATCGGAAAGCGTCTTGATAAAAAGTAATTAACGGGGGATTTGAAATGAGAAAAATAAGAATTGTCGCGGACACATCCTGCGATATGTTTGAACTGAAGCATATAGAGTTTTCCTGCGCGTCTATGAAAATTATAACCGCCGAGAGGGAGTTTGTTGACGACGAGAAGCTTGACGTAGATGAAATGGTAGATTATCTTGATAACTACAAGGGAAAAGCGAAGTCGTCCTGTCCTAATACCGCCGATTGGCTCGAGGCATTCGGAGATGCCGACGATATATTCTGCGTAACTATTACAAGCGGTCTTTCCGGAAGCTACAATTCGGCGTGTGCCGCAAAGCAGATATGCGAGTCGGAAAACGAGGGAAAGCGGGTTTTCGTTATAGACACACTTTCCGCGGGGCCCGAGATGTCTCTGATAATCGAAAAGCTGGAGGAATATATCTCGGATAATACGCCGTACGAGAATATCTGCGATAAAATCACACAATATCTGAAAAAGACTGGACTTGTGTTTATGCTTAAATCTCTTAAGACCTTTGCGAATAACGGCAGAGTATCGCCAATTGTTGCAAAGATTGTCGGCATCGCGGGGATATGTATTGTTGGTAAGGCGAGTGACGAGGGGACGCTTGAGCCGATGCATAAATGCAGAGGCGAGAGGCGCTCACTTGAGACTCTTGTTACGGAGCTTGAGCGACACGGATTTTGCTCGGGCAAAATAAGCATAGGTCATTGTCAGAACGAATCGGCGGCTTTGCAGCTTAAGGAGCTGATACTTGAGAAATTCAAAAGCGCAACTATAGAAATACATAAGTTCAGAGGATTGTGCAGCTTTTATGCCGAAAAGGGCGGTGTGCTTGTAGGCTTTGAAAAATCTTGATTTTCCGAAACGGAGAATAAATTATGACAAGAGATGAAATTCAGGCTTTGCTAAATAAGCAGAGAGAATATTACAGAAGCGGGGCAACCATACCCGTCAGCTTTCGTATTGAACAGTTAAAAAAGCTTTACGATGCCGTTAAAAAATATCAAGGCGAGATAAACGAAGCGCTCCAATCCGACCTTGGAAAGAGCCGTTATGAGGGATTTATGTGCGAGAGCGGCTTGGCTCTGACCGAGATAAGCTATATGATAAGGCATACGAAGAAATTCGCGAGGCGCCAAAAGGTGGCAACCCCTCTCTCTCAATTTCCGTCCCATAGCTATAGGCAGCCCACGCCCTACGGCAATACGCTGATTATGAGCCCTTGGAACTATCCGTTTCTGCTCACGATAGAGCCTCTTACCGATGCTATCGCCGCGGGAAATACGGCGATAGTTAAGCCGAGCGCATACTCCCCCGCAACAAGCAGAATTGTTGAGAGGATAATTTCCGAGTGCTTTGCCCCCGAATATGTGGCTACAGTCACAGGCGGAAGAGCGGAGAATTCGGCTCTGCTTGAACAGAAATTTGACTTTATATTTTTCACGGGAAGTCAGGTGGTCGGCAAAGAGGTGCTTCGCCACGCCGCCGAGCATCTTACGCCTGTAGTGCTTGAGCTTGGCGGAAAAAGCCCCTGCATAGTTGACGCGAGTGCCAATATCCGACTTGCCGCGAGGCGTATAGTGTTCGGGAAATATCTCAACTGCGGACAGACCTGCGTAGCGCCCGACTATATTCTTTGTGAGCGCTCTGTCAAGGATGAATTTGTCCGAGCGGTCTGCGAGGAGATAAAAAGGCAGTACGGAGATAAGCCGCTTGAGAATGGAGATTACGGCAAAATTATAAACGAAAAGCATTTCGCGCGTCTTTGCGGATTGATAGATAAAAGTAAGGTGGTTATCGGTGGCGAGAATGACTCCGAGGGCTGCCGCATAGCCCCTACGGTTATGGATAACGTGACATATGATGACGCAGTTATGGGTGAGGAGATTTTCGGTCCCATTATGCCTATCCTTACGTTTGACGACTTCGATAGTCTTGTCGATTCGCTCAAAGAGAGGGATAAACCCCTCGCGCTTTATCTGTTTACGAGGAACAAAAAGCATATCAAGCGCGTGACGAGAGAGCTTTCCTACGGCGGAGGCTGTATCAACGACGTTATTATACACCTCGCTACGAGCAATATGGGCTTTGGAGGTGTCGGAGAGAGCGGAATGGGCGCTTATCACGGCAAGGACGGATTCGATGCTTTCTCGCACTGTAAATCTATAGTGGATAAAAAGATGTGGCTCGACCTGCCTATGAGATACCAACCTTATAAGAGCGGATTCTATGAAAAGCTTCTGCGTTTTTTCTTAAGGTGATTTGTCATAAATTAGCTGAAGAATATAGAAGAAAAAGTCGCGCATGTGATTGACAACAGCGCGAGTTTGTGTTAGAATATCTTATAAGCTTTTTGAGCGAAAATACTTTGAATAAGGAGAAATTTTATAATGAACGCAAAAGTACGTGACCTGTTAAACCAACAGATTAACAAAGAATTCTACTCGGCATATCTCTACCTTGACTTCTCAAATTATTTTGAGGATGCTGGACTTGACGGATTTGCAAACTGGTATAAGATTCAGGCGCAGGAGGAGCGTGACCACGCAATGCTGTTTTATCAGTACCTCCAGAACGAGAATCAGAAGGTGACGCTTGAGGCGATTGCGAAGCCCGATAAGGTTATTACCTGCCATATGGACGTTCTTAAGGCTGGACTTGAGCACGAGGAATATGTTACATCGCTTATCAACGATATCTATGCTGCGGCATATGAGGTAAAGGATTTCCGCACAATGCAGTTCCTTGACTGGTTCGTAAAGGAGCAGGGCGAGGAGGAGACCAACGCCAACGACCTTATAACGAAGATGGAGCTTTTTGGTTCGGACCCCAAGAGCCTTTATATGCTCAATCAGGAGCTTGCGGCGAGAATATACAGCGCCCCCTCTCTGGTTCTTTGAGTTTGCTTAAGTCGAAAATAACACAGGGCTGACAGATTATCTGTCAGCCCTTGCTTTTGTGTTATTTTGTAATTATTATTCTGCCAAAGCACTCGGGTCTGTGAAAATCGGGAGAGGGAGCGGCGATAGGCGACCACGAGCCGAATGGAGCCCCCGCGTTTTCGTCACATTTATAGAAATTTCCTCTCATAACAGTCTTCTCGCTTATGTCGGAAAGTCCGAATATCTTTTTCAGGGAGCTCTCGGGAGCGAATATAAACAGCTCCCAGCCGTCGTTACCGATATTCACCGATACGGGGAAGCGCTCAATTTCCAGCTCCCCGAGAAATACGCGTCCGTGTCTGCCCTCGCCGAAGCTTATGCGAGAGGTACCGAGACTGTTACATTCAATATTTATGTACCCGATATCATCCGCGGCTTCGTCACGCATAGTGAAGAAAAATTCCATACAGCTGTCCTCGTAGACCTTACCGTCAGATTGAGCTTCTATCGAAACGGGGTTCTTTTCCTCGCAGAAAAGGTGTATGTAAAGTCCGCTGCCTTCGTCACCTGTCTTGGCATATACGAGCTGACCGTAGGTCGCGTAGGCGCGTTCCGCCCCTCCCCATACATAAGAGTCGACATTCGCGCGTTTGATTTCGCTCCAGTCAGTCGGGGCAGTGTCAGTCATTTTAAGATTGTATTCTTTCATATCATAAATCCTTTCTGTAAATTATATAAACTTGTTTTTGTGTTCGGGAAAATAATCGGAAATATCGCGCTCGGATACTATGTGCGAGATTTCATCTATTCTGCACAGCGTGTTCATACAGGGCGCCCCGAGCTTTTTCGAGCCGAGCATAAGTACGCTTTTTTTGGAGCGTGAGAGCATAACCCGACGCACCGCGTTTTCGGCTATGGCGTTATCGGTAAGAAGTCCGTCGCCTGTGAGCGTTCGGACGGAGAAAAAGCAAATGTCGGCGTTGAAAGAGCGCAAGAAATCCTCGGCGTAGCTTCCGACATAGGCGTAAGTATTGGTGGCTATCTCGCCGCCCGTAACGAAAAGTCTTACATTAGATTTGTCGAGTATCATAGCGGCTTTGGCGCTGTTTGTGACAACAATCAACGCCTTCTTTTCCGATATTACGCTCAAGAGCGCTTGAGCCGTTGAAGAACCGTCAATCATAACGGTGTCTCCGTCGTTTATAAGAGAGAGACACTTTCTTCCTATCTCAAGCTTTGCCTCTGAATGCTCACGCTCACGATAGGATTGCGGCAGATTCTCGCCGAGAGCGCTTCTGTGGGCTGCTCCGCCGTGAGTTCGTATTATCTTTCCCGCGTTATTCAGAGTTGCAAGGTCTCGTCTCATAGTCGGTTCGCTGACAAAGGTAGCGCGGCATAGCTCCTCGACGGTAGCCTCGCCGTTTTTTTGCAGATACTCCAGTATTAAATGTTCTCGGTCGTTGTGTGACATTTTTCACCTCCGTGTGAGCATTTGACTCGTAAATATCACCTGCATTATCAAAATTTGAGCGATACGCTCAAAAAAACGATATATCATTGACAAAAACGCTCAAAAGTATTATAACATAACTATAACAAAAATACAATACATAGGAGAAAAAATTATGCCAAAAATGAATCTTGACTGGAAAACCGCCGAAAGCTTTATAACAGACGCTTTCGTATCCTCGGGTGTACCGAGAGAGGATGCCGAGATATGCACCGACGTGCTTCTCGAGAGTGACAGACGCGGAATCGAATCCCACGGCTGCAACCGCTTCAAGCCGATATACATCGACCGCATAAAGGCTGGTATTCAGCAGCCCGTAACTAATTTTGAGATAATCAAGGAAACCCCCACAACTGCTGTTGTTGACGGTCACCACGGTATGGGACAGGTCATCGGTCACCGTGCTATGAGCATGGCAATAGAGAAGGCTAAAAAGTACGGAATGGGAATGGTTGCGGTTCGTAATTCCTGCCACTACGGTATCGCGGGATATTACGCAACTATGGCTACCGAGGCAGGATGTATCGGTATGACTGGAACAAACGCGCGTCCTTCTGTTGCGCCTACCTTTGGCGTTGAGGGAATGTTCGGTACGAATCCCTATACCGTAGGTATACCCACCGATGAGGATTTTGATTTCATTTTCGACTGCGCTACATCTATTACGCAGAACGGTAAGGTCGAGTATTATGAGAGAATAGGTGAGCCTGTTCATCCCGGAACGGTAATTGATATCGACGGAAACGCCGTAGAGGGCGATGCGGGTGTGGCTCTTAAGAAGATAAGAAACGGCACAGCGGCTCTCACAACTCTCGGCGGTATCGGCGAGGAGCTTGGCGGATATAAGGGCTATGGCTTTGCGCTTATAGTTGAGATGCTCTCCGCGGTTCTTCAGGACGGTATGTACGGAAAGGACCTCGACGGCAAGGACGAGAACGGAAATCTCCGTCCCTACCACCTCGGACACTTCTTTATAGCAATAGACACCGACCATTTTATGGGCGAGGACGTTTGCCGCAAGAAGGCTGGTGACATTATCCGTGCTATCCGCGCATCCAAGAAGGCTCCCGGCGCTGAACGTATATACACGGCAGGTGAGAAGGAGTACGAGATATGGCTCTCCCGTAAGGACAGCGGTGTTCCGATAAACGAGTCGGTTCAGGCAGAAATGATAAAGGTAAGAGACGAATACGGACTGAACAGTTATGTATTCCCGTGGGAAAAGTGAGGAAATAAAAATGAACTATGCAGAAGAATCCCTGAAGAAGCATTATGAATGGAAGGGAAAGATAGAGGTATCACAGCGCGTTGAGGTTAAAACAAGAGAGGACCTCTCTCTTGCGTACACCCCCGGTGTAGCTACCCCCTGTCTTGAGATACAGAAAGACGAAAGCAAGTCCTATGAGCTTACCAGACGCTGGAACACCGTCGCTGTTATCACCGACGGAACGGCAGTTCTCGGACTCGGAGATATAGGCCCCGTTGCGGGAATGCCCGTTATGGAGGGAAAGGCTCTGCTTTTCAAGGCGTTCGGAGATGTTGACGCTATTCCTCTTTGCATAAAGAGCAAGGATGTCGATGAGCTGGTGCGCACTATTTATCTTATTTCGGGAAGCTTTGGCGGTATAAACCTCGAGGATATATCCGCTCCCCGTTGCTTTGAGGTTGAGAGACGACTCAAGGAGATATGCGATATTCCCGTATTCCACGATGACCAGCACGGAACCGCTATCGTGCTTGGCGCGGCGCTTATAAACGCGCTGAAGGTCGTTGACAAGAAGATAGATAAGGTTCGCGTAGTTATCAATGGCGCGGGAAGCGCGGGAATAGCTATAGCTAATTTCCTGCTTGGACTTGGCGTTAAGGATATGATACTCTGCGATAAAATAGGCACACTCGCAGAGGGCAAGGAGGGAATGACCTCCGCTCAAGCCGAAATGGCAGCTAAAACCAATAAGGATAAGATTGATGGAACTCTCGCTGATGCTATGGTCGGCGCCGATGTATTTATCGGTGTGTCAGCACCTAATATAGTAAGCGAGGCAATGGTAGCGTCTATGAATAAGGGCGCGATAGTATTCCCGATGGCAAACCCCACTCCCGAAATAGCTCCCGACCTTGCGCTTAAGGCAGGTGCTGCTGTTGTCGGAACAGGTCGAAGCGACTTCAATAACCAGATAAACAATGTTCTTGCGTTCCCCGGAATTTTCAGAGGTGCGCTTGACGCGAGAGCTTCGGCTATCACCGAGGAGATGAAATATGCGGCGGCATACGGTATCGCATCGCTCGTATCGGACGACGAGCTGTCTGCCGAGTATATTATTCCCAAGGCATTCGACGAAAGAGTCGGAAAGACGGTGGCTAAAGCCGTTTACGACAGCGCAATCGAGTGCGGTGTGGCAAGAATAAAGTAAAACAAAACAGACATAATATTTTACCCCCGTATTTGCCCGAAAATTGGTAAATGCGGGGGTTGACAATATTATGTATTTGTGATACAATACCTACAAATCAATTGTATAGTATTTATTCCGGACTATGTAAAGGAGAGAGTGAAAATGAAAAAATTTGACACATTTGGCGTAATGATAGATATGTCGAGAAACGCCGTAATGAGTATGGACGGACTGAAAAGATTTCTGCCTCTGCTCAAAAAGATGGGCTACAATATGGTAATGCTCTATACCGAGGATACCTACGAGGTAGACGGCGAACCTTACTTCGGTTATATGAGAGGGCGCTACTCAAAAGCTGAAATGAAGGAGCTTGACGCTTATGCCGAGAGCCTTGGAATTACCGTCATACCCTGTATACAGACACTTGCTCATCTTAACGCCTTCTTCCGTTGGGGTACTGTCAAAAGAGACTATGACGATATTTTGCTCACCGATGATGAGCGCACTTATGAGCTGATAGACCATATGTTTGCCACACTGTCGGAATGCTTCAAGTCGAGAAAGATACATATCGGTATGGACGAGGCGCATATGCTCGGCAGAGGTAAGCACCTCGATATCCACGGCTATGAGACGGTAAACGATATAATGAAGCGCCACCTCGCGAAAGTATGCGAGATAGCCGAGAAATACGGCTACGAGGTAATGATGTGGTCGGATATGTTCTTCAGACCGTGGAATAACGGCAGATATGTTATCCCAAAATGCGAGATGCCCAAAGAGGTGGTAGAAACGCTG
>JAFTHJ010000206.1 GCA_017457465.1 Clostridia bacterium
CTCAGTTGGGAGAGCATCTGCCTTACAAGCAGAGGGTCACAGGTTCGAGCCCTGTACTTTCCACCAAAGGTTCTTCCGTTTCCGACTAGCTCGGGAACGGTTGGCTTTTATTTGAAGTAACACGGTTTGGTAGCTCAGTTGGTTTGAGCGCTAGCCTGTCACGCTAGAGGTCGTGGGTTCGAGCCCCATCCGAGTCGCCATTACTTCTAACAAAATAGTCACCTATGCGGATTTAGCTCATTTGGTAGAGCGTCGCCTTGCCAAGGCGAAGGTGGCGGGTTCGAGCCCCGTAATCCGCTCCATTTTATTTTAAAGGACAAGCTAAGTATTCGGCTTGTTCTTTTTTATTTTAACTCGCGAAAGCGGATAAGGGGCGTTAACCCACCCATGTGTTTTTATTTAAGGTCGAATCTATTTTTAAGACTTTGAAATATAGCAAATTTCAACAAAAAAACAGCACGGTGTTTTTCCGTGCTGTTTTTGTTTTTATTGTTTAATCCTGGGTAAATGCCAACTATTCTTGTCAAAATAGCCGTATTTTTTGTTATTTGCTACAAGGAAGATAAGCGAGATGATGAACGCCGCAACCTCCGAAAACGCCACCGACCACCAGATGGAATCCCCACCGATAATACCGGGAAACAGAAGCACCGCAAGGAGCTGGAACACCAGAGTTCGTAGGAAGGAAATGATGGCGGAAACCAGTCCGTTATTCAGGGCGGTAAAGAAGCCCGAGGAGAAAATGTTAAGCCCTGCCAGAAGGAAGGTCGGCGCAAAGAGGCGGAAGGCTCTGGTTGTCAGGTCGCATAGCTCCCTGTCGTATCCGACGAACACCTGTGAAAGCAGGGGCGCCAGAAGGAGTGCCATCGCCGTCAGCACAACGCCCGCCGAGGACATCAGTATCACGCTTTTCTTAAATACATTCTGCAGCTCCTCGCGGTTATCCGCGCCGTAGTTATAGCCAACGATGGGCGCAGCGCCGATAATGTAACCGATGTAGATGGCAATGAAAATGAACTGCACATACATGATAACGCCGTACGCCGAAACGCCGTTTTTTCCAAAATACGCAAGCAGCTGAAGATTGTATACCACGCTGACCAGCGAGGAAGAAATATTGCTCATCAGCTCTGACGAGCCGTTAGTAACCGCGCGGATAAGAGGCTTCGCCTCAAGGCCTGTGGGAACCAGCCTGAGAAGCGAGGAATTGGGTCTTATGAAGTATATGAGCGGAAGCACACCGCCAACCAGCTGGCTGATGCCCGTGGCCAACGCCGCGCCAACAACGCCCCAGCGAAACACCGCAATAAAGAGCGCGTCAAGCACCATGTTTGTGACGCCTGCCGCCACCGTTGCCGCAAGTCCAAGCTTGGGCTTCTCTGCCACCACCAAAAAATTCTGGAACAGATTCTGGAGCATAAACGCCACGGTGAAGCCGATAACTATCGCGCCGTATACCACGCAGTACTCTATCATCTCCTCGTCAGCGCCGAGAAGATAGGACACAGGACGAATGAAGATAATACCAAGCACTCCAAGTCC
>JAFTHJ010000207.1 GCA_017457465.1 Clostridia bacterium
TCTTCCTGAAGAAGGTTGTCTGGTTTGTATTCAGACTGGTACTTCTCGTAGGTATTTCGTATATAGTTCTTTTCCCGTTCTTCACGAAGATAGCAGGTTCCTTTATGGCACCCGAAGACTTCGTTGACGTTACGGTAAGACTTATACCGAAGAACTTCACACTTGATATTTACAAGGCTGTGTGGACAGAGCTGAACTATTTCAAGGCGTTTACCAACACCTTGGTTCTCTCGGCAAGTACCGCGATAATACAGACGCTTATATGCTGCTTTGTCGCGTACGGTCTCGCAAAGTTCAAATTCAAGGGAAACAAGTTTGTATTCCTTGCCGTGATATTCTCACTCGTAATTCCTCACCAGACACTTCAGCTTTCGCTCTTTATGAACTTCCGTTATTTCGATATTCTCGGAATATTCCAGTTCCTGCACGGAGGCGGAATCAGCCTGTTTGGTAAGACGATTACGAACGATTTCCTCGCTTCGATAAACATATTCCCCGAAACTTGGGAGAAGTTTACGTCAGAGGGTATCGTGCTTACCAATACCTATTGGCCCTTGATAATCCTCTCAATTTGCGGACTCGCATTCAAGAACGGTCTTTACATCTTTATGCTCAGACAGTTCTTCAGAGGCGTTCCGGATGAGCTTGAGGAGTCGGCATACATCGACGGTTCGGGTATAATCAAGACGTTTATAACGATCATTCTTCCTCTTTCTGTTCCGATGATGATAACAGTATTCCTGTTTGCATTCTCGTGGCAGTGGACGGACGACTTTTATACCAACCTCTTCTTCACAACAACGAAGACGATACTTATGCCGAAGATAGTCGATATTCCGAATTCTCTGGTAACAGACTATGCAGGACAGAACCTGTATTACTCCGCTATCAGAAACACCTGCGGAATTATGATAATAGCTCCGCTGGTCGTAGTATACCTCTTCTGCCAGAAGTATCTGGTACAGGGTATCGAGCGTTCGGGACTTACCGCAGACTAATTTCAAAAAATACAATATTTTCAGACGGCAATCCAAGGATTGCCGTCTGTTTTTTATAAAAATTATAGGCGTATTTCATAAAATACTTGACAAAAGGTGTAAAATCGTGTAAAATATATCTATATGTGTCATAAGATGCGAAAGTGTTTTTCGGTAATTGAATGATATATAGATATTAATCGGCTGCTCGTCGATTCACCAAGGCGCGAAGCGTGTTCCTATCTGCTTTGCGGGTGTTTCGGGAGCGGCATCAGCTCAAGAAATCAAAATAAAAAACAAGGAGGTGCTATATGGATTTATGGGTTGTCATTTTGCTTGCGATAGCCGCGGCTGTTGTCGGAATCGCTCTGGGTGTTGCCGTTGGTGTGGCGATACGTAAAAAGGTCGGCGAGAGAAAGATAGGTTCGGCAGAAAGCGAAGCAAAAAAGATTAAAGAAGATGCGGTCAAAGAGGCCGAGTCATTGAAGAAGGAAGCGCTTATAAGCGCTAAAGAAGATATTCTCCGTCAGAGAAACGAAGCGGAAAAGGAAATCAAGGAAAGAAGAAGCGAGATTTCCAGAACCGAGAGAAGACTCACACAGAAGGAAGAAAATCTTGACAAGAAGTCAGAGGGACTTGAGAAGAAGAACGAGTTGCTCGACAAGAAGCTCAAGGAAAATGAAGCGGTAAGAGAACAAATCAACGCGTTGCTTAAGCGTGAGGAGGTAATTCTCGAGCAGATTTCGGGAATATCCGCGGAGGAGGCCAAGGAGGAGCTTATCAACAGAGTTGAATCCGAGGTCAAGCACGAGTTGGCTCAAAGACTTTCAGACCTTGAGGAACAGTTCAAGGAAGAGGCAGACACAAAGGCGAAGAACATCATCTCTCTCGCGATTCAGCGTTGCGCGGCAGACCACGTTGCCGAAACAACGATATCGGTCGTATCTCTCCCCAACGAGGATATGAAGGGAAGAATTATCGGACGAGAGGGAAGAAACATCCAGATGATAGAGAAGCTGACGGGTATCGAGCTTATAATCGACGATACTCCCGAGGCTATCACGCTTTCGGGCTTTGATCCTGTAAGACGAGAGACCGCAAGAATCACGCTTGAGAAGCTTATTTCGGATGGAAGAATCCACCCCTCGAGAATCGAGGAGACAGTGGAAAAGGCGACCAAGGAGGTCGAGGCGGATATCAAACAGGCGGGTGAGAGAGCTACATTTGATGTAGGAATCCACGGAATTCACCCCGAGCTTATAAGAATGCTCGGAAGACTTAAATTCCGTACGAGCTACGGACAGAACGTACTTAAGCACTCTATCGAGGTATCCCTTATCGCGGGTATGATAGCTGACGAGCTTGGTGTTGACAGTACCGTGGCTAAACGCGCGGGACTTCTGCACGATATCGGAAAGGCGCAGACTCACGAGATGGAGGGCTCACACGTAGAGCTTGGTGTAAATCTCGCGAAGAGATATAAGGAAAGCCGTGACGTAATTCA
>JAFTHJ010000208.1 GCA_017457465.1 Clostridia bacterium
ATTCCTATAGCTCAAGTCTTCAGGACAAGATCGCTTTCAAGAATCTCTGGAACGAAAAGGGATTCGGAGACATTCCGCTTCATCAAAGCGAGTGGTGCTCGGAGAAAGTAGGAATTGATGGCGCTATGGAGCTGGCGCGTGTGCTTCACGAGGACTTCACCGTGCTTGAGTGCGAGTCGTGGGAGTTCTGGGTTGGAATGATGGTTGACCAGTACAGCCTGATAACCGTGTCGCAGAATAATTATTCGGTAAGCCCGAGACTTTGGGCACTTGGAAATTATTCAAAGTTTATCGTCGGCTCAACACGTGTTGAGGTAAGCGGAGGACTTCTCTCCGACGAGCTTCTCGCCTCTGCATATCTTAACGAAGAGAACGGTGAGATATATCTTGTCGTCGTGAATACATCGGAGACCGAGCAGCAGATGAATCTCGAGGGATATGACGATAAGCTCGTCAAGGCTTGGGAGACCTCGCAGTCGCGTAACCTTGAATGTCTCGGATTTGTTGACCCGAGCTTCGGATATAAGCTTCCGCCTATGTCTGTGACAACATTCGTGATAAGTGATAAGTGATAGGCAATAACCATTTTGGGAGGCAGATATGAAAAATGATATTTTGACTGCTATGGAGGAAAGACGGAGCGTAAGAAAATATAAGGACTGTCCCGTCGAGGAGGAAAAGCTTGATGCGATACTTCGCGCGGGAAGCTTCGCTCCTACAGGGAGAAATCTTCAATCACCGATAATGGTCGTGATCAGAGACGCCGCGACGCGCGAACAGCTCACACGAATGAATGCCGAAATTATGGGGACACCCGAGGTTGACCCGTTTTACGGCGCTCCCGTGATAGTGATAGTTCTTGCCGACAGAAGTGTTCCCACTTATATTGAGGACGGAAGTCTCGTTATGGGAAATCTTATGAACGCGGCATATGCCGTTGGCGTGGATTCCTGCTGGATACACCGCGCGAGACAGGAGTTTGAGAGTGATGAGGGCAAGGCGCTTCTGCGCAAATGGGGCATAGAGGGTGACTATGTGGGTATCGGTCATTGTATCCTTGGATACAGAGACTGTGAATATCCTACTACCCGCCCGAGAAAAGAAAATTATATTTACAAGGTGTGAGAATAGATATGAAAATAAGAATTGGAATTTACGGATACGGAAATCTTGGCAGAGGCATTGAAAACGCGATTCGTCAGAATCCCGATATGGAGCTTGTTGCGGTATTCACCCGCAGAGAGCCGTCATCGCTCAAGCTTGGAAGCGAGGGCGTTGCGGTTTGCCGAGTGACCGATGTAGATGAATATATTGGAAAGATAGATGTTATGATACTCTGCGGCGGAAGCGCGACAGACCTTCCCACGCAGACACCCGAACTTGCGAAAAAGTTCTCGGTTGTCGATAGCTTCGACACACACGCCAGAATTCCCGAGCATTTCGCAAGGGTGGACGCTGCCGCTAAAGAGGGCGGAAACGCCGCTATGATATCGGTTGGTTGGGACCCCGGAATGTTCTCGCTCAACCGCTTCTATGCGGGGGTTATACTGCCCGACGGAAAGGATTACACCTTCTGGGGTAAGGGCGTAAGTCAGGGGCATTCCGATGCGATACGCCGCATTGACGGTGTGCTTGACGCAAAGCAGTATACGATACCGATAGAGAGCGCCCTTGAGGCGGTCAGAAGCGGCTCGGAGCCCGAGCTTACCACAAGGGAGAAGCACCTGCGTGAGTGCTTCGTTGTGGCAGAGGAGGGAGCCGATAAGGCGCGTATCGAGAACGAGATAAAGCAGATGCCAAACTACTTTGCCGATTACGATACTATAGTGCATTTTATTACCGCAGATGAGCTGAAGCGCGACCATAGCGGTATTCCTCACGGCGGATTTGTTATAAGAACAGGTAAGACAGGAGCGGCGCTTGAGCATAATCACGTCATAGAGTATAGCCTCAAGCTTGACTCGAACCCCGAGTTTACCGCATCTGTTATAGTCGCATTCGCACGTGCCGTCGCCAGAATGAGCGCCGAGGGTGTCAAGGGCTGTAAAACGGTTTTCGATATCCCGCCTATCTACCTCTCCCCGAAATCTTCGGAGGAGATAATCAAGACATTGCTTTGAGGAGGTTTTTGTGAGAGAAACCTTTTAAGGAAAGGTTTCCCTCACACTCCCTTCCAAACCTTTTAAAGCAAAAGGATTGAGGCGATAACCGTATTGTAAATCTGTATCTCGTGGTATTTTCTCTAATGTAATTAACCATCGGACACTTGCGTACCGATGGTTAAATTTTTTAGAAAGAAATTTTAAAATTCAGCTAAACTAGATGTGTTAGCCAATCCCTGCTTTGAAAAGGTTTGGAGGAGTCAAGAGGAACCTTTCCTTAAAAGGTTCCTCTTGTTATATTATTATATTATACTATACCATCACTTACTATTTGCCAGCATAAGCTTGATACGGTTTTCCTGATTGACGGCGGTAGCACCCGCGTCGTAGTCGATAGCGACGATATTGATATCGGGATTTTTCTCCTTTATCGGTTTCATCATACCCTTACCGCAGATATGGTTAGGCAGACAACCGAAGGGCTGTGTGCAGACGATATTCGGCACACCCTTATCGGCGAGTTCAAGCATCTCGGCGGTAAGCAGCCACCCCTCGCCCATCTTCGCGCCGATCCCGAGATATCCGCTGATAAGCGACACGGTATGGTCAAATGGCGTTGGCGGGTCGAAATTTCCATCCTCGTTGATAATATCAATAAGGTCACGCTGCTTCCCGAGCAGGAACTTATAGGCGAGTTTCAGTATAGGCTCTTTCGTCTTTCCTATTCCGTAAAGCTTTACATCCATAATATAATTATACAGACAGTATAGGCAGAAGTCAAGCAGTCCGGGGACGACGACCTCGGCGCCCTCGCTCACCAGAAATTCCTCAAGGTTGTTGTTTCCGAGAGGGGAGTATTTAACGAAAATCTCTCCCACGATACCGACCTTGGGGCACTTCTTTTCAACTCTTGGAATGCCCTTGAAGTCCTTGATTATCAGTCGGTAATTCTCTTTGACCTTTTTATAGGAGAGCTTCTTTTCGTGCTTCATTTCCCGTGAGAGTCTCTCGGTCCACGCCAGAGCAAGTTCCTCGCTTTCGCCCTTTCTTATCTCGTAGGTTCTGCACTGATTTCGCAGCGACATAAGCAGGTCAGCATAAAATATAGCGTACATAAGCCTGTGGAGCATCGGAACCGAGAGCTTAAATCCCGGGTGGTCCTCAATACCCGCCAGACTGAACGAGATAACGGGGACATAGGCGTAACCTGCCTTTACGAGCGCCTTACGCAAAAGATTGATGTAGTTCGATGCTCGGCAGCCGCCACCTGTCTGGAATAGAATGAGGGCAACCTTGTGAGGGTCGTATTTACCGCTCTCGAGCGCGTCGATAAACTGACCGATAACGAGTATGGCTGGATAGCAGGTGTCGTTGTGGACGTATTTAAGTCCAGTATCCTTTATTTTCTGTCCCTGTGTCTGGAGCAGCTCGGCGTGAAGTCCGTAATTTTTGAACACTCTTCGTATAAGCTCAAAGTGCATAGGGAGCATATTGGGGATAAGGACGGTATAGTCCTTTTTCA
>JAFTHJ010000209.1 GCA_017457465.1 Clostridia bacterium
ATGCTTATGATGGCGCTTCTCAAGGCGATAAAGCCGGGGGCGAGACTTATCATCATAGGCGACTCCGACCAGCTTCCCTCGGTGGGAGCGGGAAATGTGCTTCGCGATATAATAGACAGCGACCGCTTTTCCGTCGTAAGGCTTAACGAGATATTCAGACAGGCTCAAAAGAGCCTTATCGTCACAAACGCTCACGCGATAAACGAGGGAAAATATCCCGCCATAGACATAAAGGATAACGATTTCTTCTTTTTGAGAAGAGAGAGTGACAGGGATATCGCGCTTACGGTGGCTGACCTTTATCGCAACCGTCTGCCCAAAAGCTACGGAGAGTCGATAAAAGCGGGTATTCAGGTCATAACGCCCTCAAGAAAGGGTGAGGCGGGTTCGGAAAATCTTAATATAATTCTCCAGTCGGCACTCAATCCCCCCTCGCCGCAACGGCGTGAATATAAGTTCCGCGATGTGGTATTTCGCGAGGGCGACCGTGTTATGCAGACAAGAAATAATTACGATATAAATTGGTTCCGCGATGCCGACGGCAAGGACGGATACGGCATATTCAACGGAGATATAGGAATTATCGGCAAGATAGACCACGGAAACAGTTGTATGGAGATAATTTTTGACGACAGAGTAGTTAATTATGATTTTACCCTGCTCGACGATATTGAACACGCTTACGCTATAACCGTGCATAAGAGTCAGGGAAGCGAATACCCCGTGGTAATAATTCCTATGTGCCACGCAGCGCCTATGCTGCTCACGAGAAATTTGCTTTATACGGCGGTCACGAGAGCGCAGAGAATGGTCGTGCTTGTCGGCTTTGAGGATATAATGCGGACTATGGTTGACAATAACCGTCAGTCTATGAGATATACGGGACTTGCCGCGAGACTTTCGGAAAAGGAAGAATAATAATGAGATTTTCCGAATTTGCGTCCAGATTTCTGCTTGTCCGCAAATGCGCCTCTTGCGGGGAATTACTTCCATATGAAAGCAAGGATGAGGCATTTTGCGGTGAGTGCAGAATCAAGTGGGACGTTGAAAAGACACGCGAGTGCGGGGTGTGCGGACGCTCGGTCTGTGAGTGTGTCTGTATGACCAAGGCACTTTCCGATGCGGGTGCGATTTGTCACCGCAAGGCGGTATTCTATTCCTCGTCAAGACCTGCGGTGCATAATACGCTGATGTTTATCAAGCATAATAAAAACCCGAGAGTCACAGCCTTTCTGGCGTCACAGTTGGCGGCGATTCTTCGGTCGGACAAGGATATACCGGAGCTTTGCGCCGACAATTATGTGATAACCTTTGTACCCAGAGGCAGACGCGCGGTTATTGAAAAGGGCTTTGACCAATCCGAGCTGCTCGTCCGTGCGCTATCGGAGAAGCTCGGAATACCGTGGGCGATTACGCTGCGCCGAAAAAGAGGAGGACGTGAGCAGAAAAAGCTGAACGCCTCGCAGAGAGTGAGAAATGTCAAAGGACTTTTTGAGCCTGTCGCAGCGCTTGAGGAAACAGTCGGCGGAAAGAGGATAATTCTTGTTGATGATATAGTGACTACAGGCGCGAGTATGGCGGCGTGTATTTCTTATCTCACAAGGGCGGGAGCGAGAGAGACTGTCTGCTTGTCTGTCGCCTCGACCGAAAATACAAAAAGTAACAAAAAACTCTCTTGCAATTGAGCGGGGATGAGTGTATAATATATTTATAGTCTTAAAAAATATAAAGGAACGGTCTGATGTTTAATTTTAAAGCGAAAAAGACATTTACCAAGGACATAGGAATAGATCTCGGAACAGCAACCGTTCTGGTTTACGTTCAGGGAAAGGGCATAGTGCTTAACGAGCCGTCTGTCGTGGCGGTCAATACCGACACCGATATGATAACCAAGGTGGGTAAGGAAGCACAGGCTATGCTCGGAAGAAATCCCGAGAACATAAAGGTGGTCAGACCTCTCGAGCACGGTGTTATAAGCCAGTACGAGGTCACCCAGAAGATGATACAGTTCTTTATCCGACGCGCGTGTGGGGGAGCGGTATTTCCCCCGAAGGTGGTCATATGTATACCCACGGGTATTACAGAGGTCGAGGAGAGAGCCGTTATAGACGCGGGAACTCAAGCTGGGGCGAGAAAGACCTATCTTATTGAGGAGCCTGTCGCGGCAGCGCTCGGCGCGGGGATAGACATTTTCAGTCCTACGGGACATATGATAGTCGATATCGGCGGCGGAACTACCGATGTCGCGGTGATATCGCTCGGCGGTATAGTTGTGTCAAAGTCTATCAAGGTTGCGGGTAATCAGTTTGATGCCGCGATTATGAAGTATATGAGGCGCAGACATAACGTAATTATAGGCGAACGCACGGCGGAGGCGGTCAAGATACGTATAGGCGCGGTCTACCAGCATTCTCCCGCGAGAGAATATGTTGTCAAGGGAAGATGTCTGCTTCAGGGACTCCCCAAGGAGGTAACCGTTTCCTCCACAGAGATGCTTGAGGCTATGATGGAGCCGATAACCGAGGTGCTTGACGTTATTTACGCGGTTATAGAGAATACGCCCCCCGAGCTTATCGGCGATATACTCAAGGGAGGTATCGTGCTTACGGGCGGAGGAAGTCAGCTTTACGGTATCGATAAGCTTATAGAGGAGCTGACGGGAATAAAAACAAGGGTTGCCGAACGCCCCGAGCTTTGTGTGGTAATGGGTACGGGCAGAGCGCTTGAATATCTCGACAATATGCCCGAGGGGATACTTGACCTCTCGAAGATAAGACCGTCGAGCCGAGTTCCTGTCAGCCCCAAGAAAGGCTCAAATAAAACTTAACTCTTTGAAGAGGTGTTACAGATATGATTTGCGAGGGCTTTAAATATCCAGCTCTTATCGAGCATTTTGAAAAAATCTCGGCTATTCCGAGAATGTCGTATCACGAGGAGAGGATTGCGGCGTATCTCGTTGAATTTGCCGAGGCGAGAGGTCTTGAGGTTTATACCGACAGCGCGAAAAACGTGCTTATAAATATACCCGCCACAGAGGGACGTGAGAATGACGCGCCCATATTGCTTCAGGGACACACCGATATGGTGTGCGAGAAGAATATCGGTTGTGAGCACGACTTTCTGACCGAGGGGCTTGACCTGTGTGTCGAGAACGGATTTCTCCGCGCGAGGGGAACGACTCTCGGAGCCGATGACGGAATCGCGGTGGCGACAATGCTTTCGCTGCTTGACGGCGAGATAAACTCTCACCCCGCTTGTCAATGTCTTTTTACCTCTGCGGAGGAGGTCGGTCTTGACGGCGCGAAGGCGTTTGACTATAGCCGTATTTTTGCCCGTAGAATGATAAATATGGACGGAGCCGACGAGATATATCTTATCGTCGGATGCGCGGGTGGACTTCGCTCGGACGCGATGTTTGATATTGAATATACCGATGCCGAATATACCGACTGTATGACCGTGAAAATAGGCGGTCTTATGGGAGGACATTCGGGCGAGAATATAAACGACGGAAGGGCAAACGCCAATAAGTTGGCGGGTGAGCTTATCGGACTTCTCCACGGCTCTGTGGGAATAGAGCTTATATCGTTTGACGGCGGAAGCAAGGATAACGCGATACCCCGTGAGGCAATTCTTCGCTTTACCGTAAAGGATAGCGATAGGGCAAAGAAGCTTATCTCGGAGTATGCCAATAAGATAAAAGAGGGACTTTGCTCCGACGATGCCGATTTCTTTATCCTATGCGAGTCGGAGAAGCTTTCGGCGGGAACGAGGGTGTTCGCCGATAAGGTCACGCGAAATATTATCGGGTTTGTTAATTCGGTCGATAACGGCGTACTCGCTATGAGCAAAAAAATCGAGGGACTCGTTGAGTTCTCAAGAAATCTTGGAATAGTAAGCACCGATGACGGTAAGCTTGGCTTCTATTTCTCCTCAAGGTCGGCGATAGACGAGCAGATAGAGGAGTCCGCCAAGACGATAGAGAATGCCGCTTTGAAATTCGGCGGTGTGACGGCGCATCACAGCAGGTATCCCGGTTGGAATTACACGGGCAGCTCTGCTCTTGCCGACAGATATATTGAGTCGGCAAAGAGACTTTGCGGAATGGATGTAGTGCGTACGGCGCTTCACGCGGGACTTGAGTGCGGAATAGTCAAACAGGCTATACCCGATATGGAGATAATCTCCTGCGGTCCCGACGTAAAAAATCTTCATTCTCCTATGGAGAAGCTTGATATCGCGTCATTTGAACGGTTCTTTACCGTTATAAAGGATATTATAGAGAATAACTGATTATTAAAACAGAGAGGCGGTGGTGTTATGGCAGATACCGAAAAAATAAAAAACAAGGTGGCTAAAAAGGCTAAAAGCAAGGTTAAGCGTAAGGTAAAGAGCAAGGCGAGAAGCAAGGCTAAAAAAATACACCCCGCGACTTATATTATCGCTCTGCTTTGTCTGGCGCTCGGAATCGGCGCAGGAGTTGGAGCCTGTGCGCTTGTCTGCCGTAACGATTGCTTCAAGCTGAAGGGCGATAAGAGCTATACGGTGAGCGTGGGAACTCCCATCGCTTACAAGGATGAGGGCGTTAAGATAATCTCGTTCGGACAGGATATATCGGATAAGGTGGAGATAAAGACCAATCTCACTCAAAATGACGACGGAAGCTATAATGTCGATACCTCCGAGCCGTGCGAATATTATATAATTTATACCGTTGATTCGGTGAAATACGGCGAGATACAGAGAGTCAGAACGATAACGGTCAAGGGAGATAACTGATGGCAAGGAAAAAGAAATTTTCAAAGGGATTGACTATATTTTTGTCGGTTCTCCTCTTTGTTCTGGGAGCGGCGGGAGGCTTTTTCGGATATTTCAAGCTGACACAGCCTACCGATACCGACACATATGTGAGCGGAGACCTCGTGATAAATTTCCTCGAGCTTGGAAATAAATACACAGGGGACTGCACCTATATCAAGGCGGGTGAGACCGATATACTCATTGACGCGGGTTCAAAGACCTCAAGCGTCGGAACGATAGATGCCTTTTTGAGTGAGCAGGTCAGCGACGGAGTGCTTGAATACGTTATAGTCACACACGCACACGAGGACCATTATGCGGGATTTGCCACAAACGAGGATGCCGACAGTATATTCGACCTCTATGAGTGCGAGGTTATCATTGATTTCTCGCAGATAACAAAAAGCAAGTCGGAACAGAAGATGTATAAAAATTACATAAGAGAGCGCGATGAGGAGATAGAGGCGGGTGCCGAGCATTATACGGCGAAGGAGTGTATCGAGCAGGAGAAGAATGTCTTTGACCTCGGTCACGACATCGAGCTTGAGATACTTGACAGCTATTTCTATTACAATGTCGCTTCAAGTGAGAATGACCACTCGGTCTGCGTGATGATAAATCAGGGAGACAGACATTTCCTCTTTACGGGTGACCTTGAAAAGGAGGGAGAGGAGAAGCTTGTCCTGATGAACGAGCTTCCCGAGGTAGACCTCTATAAGGCGGGACACCACGGCTCAAAAACTTCCTCTAATGAGGTTCTTCTGGAGGTCATAAAGCCGGATATTGTCTGCGTTTGCTGCTGTTGCGGAAGCTCGGAGTATACCGATAAGAACGAAAATCAGTTTCCAACACAGGACTTTGTCGATAGGATAGCGCCGTATACCGATAAGGTCTATGTTACCACGATATGTGAGGATTTCGAGAACGATGAGTTTGAGTCTATGAACGGAAACATCGCGGTTACCTCGGGCGCTGGCGGCATCAGTGTCGAGTGCAGCGCGAGTGATACGCTGCTTAAGGATACGGCTTGGTTCAAAAAGAACAGAGACTGTCCCGATGACTGGAAATAAATAAAAAAGCGAGGGGAAAATCCGAAAAATCGGATTTTCCCCGAAATTATTTCATAAAAACGAAAAAAGCTCTTGACAAAAGAGAGAAAATATGGTTTAATATAGGATGTCATTGAATGTTTGCAAGGCAAACAAGCAACACGCTTCCGGAAATTTCCGGATATTCGTGTCCGGAAAAAGAAAGAATAAGGAGGTGCATCGGAATGCTCAGAACATACCAGCCTAAAAAGAGACAGAGAAAAAAAGAGCACGGCTTCAGAAAAAGAATGGCAACCGCTGACGGAAGAAACGTCCTGAAGAGAAGACGCGCTAAAGGCAGAAAAAGACTGACATATTAATTTGGTCTCAAGCAAAGATAAAAAACCGCCGATGACATTGAAAGCATAACTGTTTTCCGAGTACATCGGGGTTTTTACTATGTAGATAAGAATTATAGGTCAGAGAGAGACGAAATATGAAAGAAATAGCTATAAGAGAGAACCATCTGTATAACAAGACCTACTCGAGAGGTCGCCGTTATGTCGGCAGGTATATTGCGGTATACGTGCTCAAGGATTTGGCGGCGAAGCGGCTTATGCGCGAAAATCCCGAGGGGAAGTATGTTAACAGAGTGGGAATAACGGTGTCCAAAAAAATAGGAGGCGCTGTCTGCCGTAACCGCTCCAAGCGAATCATACGGGCGGCATACAGAGCGCTGTCGGACGAGCTTCGCCGCGGATATCTTGTTGTGATAAGCGCGAGAGGAGCTATTGTCGGAAGAAATAGTCAGGACATCGAGGAGGAGCTCTCAAAGGCTTTCTTGGAGCTTGGAATGATGTCGGCGGATAAAACGCCGAAAACGGAAGAAAAATGAAGCATGTTTGTGTATGGCTGATACGCTTGTATCAGAAATATCTTTCGCCGCTTAAAGGGAGACCGACATGTCGTTTCACACCGACGTGTTCAGCCTACGCCGCGGAGGCGTTTATGAAACGAGGCTTTTTTGTGGGAATGTTTTTGACGGCAAGGCGCATTTTGCGCTGCAATCCGTTCTTCGCGGGGGGGTACGACCCTGTTCCGCCGAAGAAGATTCCCAAATACGGTAGGAGAGCGGACAGAGAAGATAAGGATGACCCAAATCAATGACAAGAGCCTTACGGCAAAAAAGAGAGAGGATTTTCCGCGTATTTTCGCGGAAACGATTTAACCTATGAATATATGGGATTTTTTGATTAGTATACCCGGCGCGGTACTCAAATTCTGCAACGATATAGTTGGCAATCAGTATGTACTGGCGCTTCTTATCTTTGCCCTTATCGTCGAGATAATTCTTTTGCCCTTCGGTATCAAGCAGCAGAAGAATTCTATAAGACAGGCGAAGATGCGTCCCAAGGAAATGGCAATTCGCAAAAAGTATGCGGGACGCGAGGATCAGGCAACGAAACAGAAGATGTCGATGGAAATTCAGGAAATGTACCAGAAAGAGGGCTTCAACCCTATGAGCGGTTGTCTCCAGCTCTTTATACAGCTCCCGATAATCATCGCGCTTTATAATATCGTATTGAACCCTCTGAAGTATATCTGCGGACTTTCAACAGACGCCATAAACGGCGTTATAAGCGTTGTTAAGTCTTATTCGGAGTATGCCGATGTGAACTTTGTCGCTAACAGAAATATCGACCTTATGGCGGCGGTCAAGAAAATTATCGAGACCGACGGTGTTGGCGTTTTCTCGGGCGTTGAAGGATTTTCGGAGCATATTTCCTCGGTTGCGGATATTCCCAACCTGACTATGTTCGGCGGAGCGATAGACCTTGGCGGAACACCTGCGTTCACCGTGTTCAACTGGCTCCTGCTCGTTCCCGTGCTTACCTTTGTGGCATACTTCTTGAGTATGAAGGTGAACAGAAAGCTTATGTACCAGCCCGCGCAGAATGACGCGGCTATGGGCTGCTCGAACAAGGTAATGGATTTTGCTATGCCTCTGATGAGCGTGTTTATCACATTCACGGTTCCCGCGGCTCTCGGTGTGTACTGGATATTCAAGTGCCTTATCGGTATGCTCAAGCAGTTCATAATCCATCTGTTTATGCCTATCCCGAAGATGACAGACGAGGAGCTGAAGGCGGCAGAGAAGGAATACAACGCAAAGGCGGAGAAGGCTGCGCCCAGAGCAACAAGCGGTAAGAAGGTGCGTTCGCTTCACTATATAGACGCCGATGACGATGAGCCCGCCCCCACACCCAAGACGGCAAAGCCCGAGGAGGATGAGTCGGAGGAAAGGTCGGAGAAAAAGGCTGACGAGAACGAGGGCAACAAGCTTCTCGGACATGCGCCTATGAAAGAGGACAAGCCTCACGAGGATGCAAAATCCTTCCGCGGAAGACTCAAAAAGAAGATGGAGCAGGACGAGGCAACCGACGAAGCAACAGACGATACAACAGACGATAAAAAATAATCATTAACGGAGAGATAAAGTGAAAAAAGAAGTTATAATCAGCGCTAAAACAATTGATGAAGCGCGTGAATTGGCTGCAAAGGAGCTTGGAGCGACAAGCGTTGACAGCATTGAATATACCGTTCTTGAGGAGCCCAAAAAGGGACTCTTCGGAATAGGCGCGGTTCCCGCGAAGATATCCGCATCCTACGTTGTCGGAGGAGAGCAGGACGCACTCGCGCTCATAAAGGAGCTGCTTGTTAATATGGGACTTGAAGCCGAGGTTACTATGAGTGACGGAGAGTCGGGCGAGAAGAAGATAACCGTTGAGGGCACAAACGCTGCAATTCTCATCGGTCATCACGGCGAGACGCTTGACGCGCTTCAGCACATTGCCACCCTCGCGGCTAACAAGAGAGTTAACGGCGAGAAGCAGGACTATGTCAAGATATCGGTTGATGTTGAGGGCTACAGAGCAAAGAGAGAGGAGACTCTCCGCGCGCTTGCCAGAAGAATGGCAGACAGAGTTCTCAAGTACAAGAAGAGCGTTATGCTTGAGCCTATGAACCCCTATGA
>JAFTHJ010000210.1 GCA_017457465.1 Clostridia bacterium
TATCAGTGATTTAGCACTTGACCTCAAAGAGTGCTAAAAATCGCAAAAATAATCATTCGGACGGTCAAAAACGTGTTTTCGTCGGTCGCGAGATAAATGAAAGGAGAGAGTTGCTAATGGGGAACTATACGGGCGGATTAAGTGAGAGAAAAAAGCTTATTCTCAAGGCGGTTGTCGAGGCTCATATCGAGGGCGGAGAACCTGTCGGCTCAAAGTATATAGTGCAGAGCAATCTTCTTTCCTGCTCATCGGCGACTATCAGAAATGAGATGGCGGAGCTTGAACAGCTCGGATATCTCGAACAGCCTCACACCTCCGCGGGACGAGTGCCAAGTGAGCTTGGATACAGATTTTATGTCGATTCACTCGTTGAGCAGTACGCTAATACAACGCGGGATATCGTGAGGATAAATCAGTTGCTCAAGGCGAAGATGTCGGAGCTCGACCAGATACTTGAAACGGCGTCAAAACTCGCCTCGAGTCTTACCAACTATACGGGAATAGCCATTAAGCCAAAGGTATCCTCGGTGACTATGGCGAAATTCGAGCTTGTTTCTATAGACAACAGAAATTTCGCGATGGTTATGATAACCTCGGGCGGTACGGTTAAAACTAAAAAGGTAAAGACTCCCGCGGCATACTCGCCTGACGCTCTCGCACGTCTTTCGGAGCTGATTAACTCGCAGATATGCGGTCTCGGAGCGGATATGATAACGCTTCCGATAATTATGCAGCTTGAGAACGATATGGCGGAGAACGCCTTCCTTGTCAATCCCGCGATAAAGGCGGTATACGAGGTTATGAACGAGCTTGACGGCGGAGAGTTGAGATATTCGGGACTTAACCGACTTCTCGATTACCCCGAATATTCCGACACGCAGCATTTGAGTAACCTGCTCGGAACGCTTGAAAATCAGGACGAGATACTTGAGCTTGTGTCCGACCCGCAGAGCGACGAAATCAACGTGCTTATCGGCTCGGAAAGCCCTGTCAAGGTGATGAATAACTCGGCGCTTGTATTCAAGCCGATAAAGAAGAACGGCAGAACGGTGGGAGTTATCGGAGTCATAGGACCGAGACGAATGGATTATAAAAAGGTGCTTAAAACTATCGTTGAGATAGGCGTGAGTATTTCCAATATGATAGACGGAGAGAGGGCGCTGAAGCAGGGAGAAGATAACGGAGGTGACGATAATGGATGAAATCAAGAAGGACATTGCCGAGGAGACCGATACGGTGAGCGAGGCTGCCGAGGAGACGGTGTCACAGGAGCAGACCGCCGAGGAGACGGTGTCACAGGAGCAGACCGCCGAGGAGGTATCCGAGGAGAGCAAGAGTACAAGACAGGAAAAAAAGAAGATAAAGAAGCTTGAAGCCGAGCTTGCGGACGCGGAAAAGAAGCTCTCGGAAGCGGAGGCGGCTCTCGCCGAGGCTAATGATAAATATACCAGACTTTTTGCGGAGTACGATAACTACCGTAAGAGAAGTGTGAAGGAGAGAGAGGGGATATACACCGACGCCTATGTTGACGCGGTGAGCGAGATACTCCCGATACTCGACAATATGGAAAGAGCGCTGCAGTATAAGGACACTGAAAACGAAAACATAACCCGCGGACTCGAAATGATAATGAAGAGCTTTATCGATACACTCGCAAAGATGGGAGTGAGCGAGATAGAAGCTCTCGGAAAGCCGTTTGACCCGAATCTCCATAATGCGGTTATGCATATAGATGACGAAGCGTATGGCGAGGGAGAGATAGTTGAGGTGTTTATGAAGGGCTATATCAGAGGAGATAAGGTTCTTCGCCACTCAATGGTAAAGGTAGCAAACTGACGTGCATATCGGTATGAATATCTGCCGAATGAAATAAAATAATAAATAAGAAAATATTAAATCCCAAAGGAGGAAATTATCATGGGAAAAATCATAGGAATAGATTTATGAACAACAAACTCTTGCGTAGCGGTATTTGAGGGCGGAGAGCCTATAGTAATACCCAATCCCGAAGGTGCGCGTACAACGCCCTCCGTACTTGCTTTTTCAAAGACGGGTGAGAGAATGGTAGGTCAGGTCGCAAAGCGTCAGGCTATCACAAACCCCGACAGAACTATCATCAGTATCAAGAGAGAGATGGGAACAAACTATAAAAAGGAGATAGACGGAAAGTCGTATACTCCCCAGGAGATATCCGCAATGATTCTCCAGAAGCTTAAGGCGGATGCAGAGGCTTATCTCGGAACATCTGTAACACAGGCGGTTATCACGGTTCCCGCATACTTCTCCGACGCACAGAGACAGGCAACAAAGGACGCAGGTAAGATCGCAGGACTTGAGGTCCTTCGAATCATCAACGAGCCTACAGCTGCGGCTCTCGCATACGGCATGGATAAGGAGACCGACCAGAAGATCATGGTATTCGA
>JAFTHJ010000211.1 GCA_017457465.1 Clostridia bacterium
AAAATTATTAAATCCAAAAATATTATATTAAATTCTTTTATAATCGATATTTTTAATATAAAAAACACAAAAAACATCAAATTATAAATATGATGAATATTATAATTAAAAAGCGAAAACGCCGTTTTGGCGGCTTTGTTGACATTTACCTCTCTGTAAAAATATGCAGAGGAGTATACACGCGTTCTCAAACCCTCTTTGTATTTGATTTCTTATAAAACATTATCCAAATTTTATCTAATATGAATACATAGGATACATTTTTTTGTGAAATGTGACAAAAAGTTTTTTTGATAGCAAAATAAACTTGACATCACGGAAATGTTATGATATTATTTAATGTATAAAAAATTGGTCAGGCTTTCGGCTTTTCCAAAATAAAATTTTTATGAGGTGAATAACCATGAAAAAAACAATTTGCAAGGTTCTTGCAGCCCTCATGTGCCTCGCTATGGTAGGCGCAGCATTCGTAGGCTGTAAGAAGTCGGACGATGTGATCACCATCGGTCTCACAGGTCCTCTCACAGGCGGCGCTTCCATCTACGGAATCGCGGTAAGAAACGCGGCTCAACTCGCAGTTGATGAGATCAACGAGGCTGGCGGTCTTAACGGTATCAACTTCAAGCTTGATATGCGTGATGACGAGCATAAGCCCGAGAACGTTGAGAACCTTTACACCGCTCTCGTTGAGGACGGAATGCAGGTTTCTCTCGGAACCGTAACCACAAAGCCCGGTCTTGAGTTCAAGAACCTTTCCAAGGAAGACAACATATTCTTCCTCACACCCTCCGCAACCGGTGACGCTGTCCCCGAGTTCGCAAACGGATATCAGATGTGCTTCGCAGACTCCAATCAGGGTACTGCTGCTGCAGAGTTCTTCAACGATAACTATGCAGGTAAGAAGGTAGGTATCTTCTTCAAGGCAGACGATGAGTACTCCACGGGTATCACAAAGAACTTCAAGGCAGCTCTTGATGATTCCTTTACCGCAGACCTCAAGGAAGCTAACTTCACGGGCGAGGCTTCTACATTCGATTCCCAGATCCAGACTCTTAAGGACTGCGAAATCGTATTTATGCCTATTTACTACACACCCGCTTCCCAGTTCATGACACAGGCAACAAAGGTTCCGAACAAGATCACAACCTACTACGGCTGCGACGGATTCGATGGAATCGACGCTATCGAGGGATTCGATATCACAACTGTTCCCCAGGAAATCAGTATGCTCTCTCACTTCAACTCCACAGCAACAGAGGGCCCCGCTGCTGAATTCATCAAGAAGTACAACGATAAGTACGACGAGGAGAAGGAGCCTCTTAACCAGTTCGGCGCTGCTGCTTACGACTGTGTATACGCTATCTACGAGGCTCTCAAGGTAGCTGTTGAGAACGGCAAGGACGTTGACGCTGACACATCCGCAAGTGATATGTGCGAAATCCTCAAGGAAGTATTCAACAGCGATACATTCGAGTTCAGAGGAATCACAGGTAAGTGCGACGGTAACGAAAAGTCTCACATCAGCTGGAGTGAGGACGGAACAGTCGTTAAGGAAGCTATCAAGTATATCGTAAAGGAAAAGAATGCGTAATTTTGCTTGATACGCAATTGAATAACTAAAGTTAGAAACAGTTGCCGATGCATATTTGCGTTGGCAATTGTTTCTTAAATATAGTAGAGGAAATACTATGGAATTTTTAACCACATTCGTAAACGGACTCAGTCTTGGCGGTATCTACGCGATGATAGCGCTCGGATACACTATGGTTTACGGAATTGCGAAAATGCTTAACTTTGCCCACGGCGATATCATAATGGTCGGCGGATATACCATACTGCTGTTTTTGTTTGTCAACCCGATAGTTGCGATAATCGCGGCAATGGTATTCTGTATGATACTTGGTATAGTCGTCGAAAAGGTGGCGTATAAGCCGCTTCGCGGAGCCTCGCCTCTGGCGGTGCTTATTACCGCGATAGGCGTCAGCTATCTGTTGCAGAGTCTTGCCCAGATGATATTCGGTTCGGCTCCGAAGTATATCGTTATTGCCGACCTCGGAATTCTGAAGATAGGTAGCCTTTCTATCGGATACAATACGATAATAACGCTCGTTTGCTCGATACTCGTTATGGTGGCGTTAAGTCTTTTTGTTAAGTTCTCAAAGACGGGACGCGCTATGGTTGCGGTATCCGAGGACAAGGGAGCGGCACAGCTTATGGGAATAAATGTCAACCGAATAATTATGATAACCTTTGCGATAGGCTCGGCTCTTGCCGCTCTGGCAAGTGTCTTCTTCCTGCTTAAGGCGCCCACGATGACACCTACATTCGGCTCACTGCCGGGTATCAAGGCATTCACGGCGGCGGTTATCGGCGGAATAGGCTCTATCCCCGGAGCTATGATAGGCGGAATATTGCTTGGCGTTATAGAGTGCTTCGCACAGGCTGTTCCCGCAATTTCTCCTTATACAGACGCGATTGAATTCTCAATTCTTATAATTCTGCTTCTGGTCAAGCCCTCGGGCTTGTTGGGTAAGGTGAGAAGGGAGAAGGTATAAGATGAAAAAATTTACGAGCTTCAAGAATTACATAAATTATAGCGTTATAGGCTTGATTACCGTAGTTTGTGTCATACTTTCTCTTTCGGGAGTTCTTAAGGCATCGACGGCTATATTGCTTGAGGAAATCGCCATAAAGATTATGCTTGCGGTTTCGTTGAGTCTTGTCGTTGGATTCCTTGGAGAGCTTTCTCTCGGTCACGCGGGATTTATGTGCGTGGGCGCATATCTTGGCGGAAAGGTCGCGGCGATTCTCGCGGCGCCTCTCGGTAACGGAATTCTCACTCTCGTGGCAGCTCTCGCTGTCGGCGGAATATGCGCGGGTGTTTGCGGATTTCTTATCGGACTTCCCGCGCTCCGACTCAAGGGAGACTATCTTGCTATCACAACGCTTGCGTTCGGTGAGATAGTGAGAACGATATTTCTTAACACAAGCGAGGAGAGCTTTGGCGGTCCTATCGGTCTGGCTACCCCCAGATTTAACAAGGAATGGTTTTACGTTATCTGCTTCGTAATGGTGCTTATAACTCTGTTCGTTATCCAGAATCTTATCCGCAGTAAGCACGGACGTGCTATAAAGGCTATAAGAGACAACGAGATAGCGGCAAGAGCGACGGGTATCAACGTTACCCGCTATAAGCTTATCGGATTTATTCTGTCGGCTGTCTTCGCGGGACTTGCGGGTGTGCTTTACAGCTATACCAAGTTCAACGTTTCCAGCCAGATATTTGACTATAACTATTCCATTGAGATACTTGTTATCGTAGTTCTCGGAGGAATGGGAAATATCAACGGCTCGATTGTTTCCGCGGTGTTTGTTACTTTCCTGAACCGTGAACTGGCGAATATCCTCACGGGAAATCTTGCCGTGCTGAAGGATATAATCTATGCGGTAATACTCATAGCTATCGTTATATACAGAAACGCTCCCGCACTCAAGGGATTCCGTGAAAAATATAACATTAAGCAGCTGTTTTCCAAGAAGAAGGCGGCACAGGAATCCTCCGAAGAAGCTGTAAAGGAGGAAAACTGAAATGGCAGAAGTTAAAAAGATATACGCCGATGACGGACGCGAGATAGTTCTCAAGGCAGACCATCTCTGCATACAGTTCGGCGGACTTAAAGCGGTTGATAATGTAAATCTCGAGATAAAGAAGGGTGAGCTTTACGGTCTTATCGGTCCCAACGGAGCGGGTAAGACGACAGTGTTCAATCTTCTCACCGGTGTTTATAAGCCAACGCTCGGAAGATTTTATCTCTGCGGAGAGGACCTGACGGGTAAGACACCTGCCGAGATGAATAAAAAGGGAATTGCGAGAACCTTCCAGAACATAAGACTTTTCAATAACCTTACGGTAATTGAGAACGTTATGGTCGGACTTGCGAACCAGATTCCCTGTAACCTTGTGCAGTCGGTTTTCCGTCTTCCCAGACACAAGAAGTCGGAGAAGGAATACTATGAACGTGCGCTTGAGCTGCTCAAGGTATTTAACCTCGATGAATACAAGGATTATCTTGCGGCAAATCTGCCCTACGGTAAGCAGAGAAAGCTTGAGATAGCGAGAGCCATGGCAACGAATCCAAAGCTGTTGCTTCTCGATGAGCCCGCCGCGGGAATGAACCCCAACGAAACGCAGGAGCTTATGGATGTTATCTCCTTTATACGTAAGGAATTTGATATTACTATCCTTCTTATAGAGCACGATATGCGTCTTGTCGGCGGTATCTGCGAGAAGCTGACGGTGCTTAACTTCGGTACGGAGCTTGCTGTCGGAGAAACCTCCGAGGTGCTTAATAATCCCGAGGTTATCAAGGCATACATAGGAGAATAATTCAGGAAAGGAAGATTGTTGATATGTCAGAACGCTTACTTGAAGTAACCGATCTTGAAGTATATTACGGTGTTATAAACGCCCTCAAGGGAATATCATTCCACGTTGACAAGGGTGAAATCGTATCTCTTATCGGAGCCAACGGAGCGGGAAAAACCACCACGCTCCACACCATCACGGGACTTATCCGTCCCCGAAAGGGTTCTATTGTTTACAAGGGAACCGATATCGGTCATATCCCCGCGCACAAGATAGTGTCTATGGGAATGGTTCACGTTCCCGAGGGAAGACGTGTTTTCCAGAACCTCACGGTTTACGAAAACCTGCTTATGGGAGCTTATTCGCAGAAGAATAAGGCGGAGATAGCCGCAAATCTTGAGAACGTATTCAAGCAGTTCCCGAGACTTGAAGAGCGCCGCCGTCAGCTTGCGGGAACGCTCTCGGGCGGAGAACAGCAGATGCTCGCGATGGGACGCGCACTCCTTGCGAATCCCGAGCTGATAGTGCTTGACGAGCCGTCTATGGGACTCTCACCCCTGCTTGTATCGGAAATATTTGAGATAATCAAGAGCTTCCGTGAGGCAGGTAAAACGGTTCTTCTCGTTGAACAGAACGCGAAGAAGGCTATGTCGATATCCGACAGAGTTTACGTGCTTGAAACGGGAAGTATAACCGCAGACGGCGCTGCTTCCGAGCTTATAAACGACGAAAGAATCAAAAAAGCTTATCTCGGTGAATAATATTTAAACTTTTTTTAAAGGCTCTTGACAAAAAAAGGATATTATGGTAGTATTTATATTACCGTGAGGGAGTAGTTTGCACGAAAGTGTGGTAAGTCAACATCATGGCCGAAAGGTCTGGCTTATCTTAATTTACGAGACTCATATACGTTTAAAAGTATATGAGTCTCGTTTTTTTCATACAATATTAGTATCCGAACGGAAGAAAGGAAAGCTATGAAACATTATCTTGAAGAAAAGGAAAATGTGCTTCGGGAGCTTGATTCGGACGGGAACGGTCTGTCTGCCGCGGAGGCGCAGTCCCGACTTGAGAAGAACGGAAAAAACAAGCTTATTGAGGCAAAGAAGGACGGAATTATAAAGAAATTCCTGTCCCAGTTCGCAGACCCTATGATAATCGTGCTTCTGGTTGCGGCGGTTCTCTCCGCGATTACGGCAGCTTATGAGGGCGAAGCCCCCACAGACGTATTTATAATACTCTTCGTTGTCGTGCTTAACGCGGTTCTCGGTGTATTTCAGGAGAGCAAGGCGGAAAAAGCTATTGATGCCTTGAAGGAAATGACCTCGGCGACCTCAAAGGTCATAAGAGACGGAAATCTTATGACTATAAAGAGCGAGGACCTCGTGGTCGGAGATATAATCGTGCTTGAAGCGGGAGACGCGGTCCCCGCCGACGCGAGAATTATCGAGTGCGCCTCTATGAAGGTTGAGGAGGCTGCTCTTACGGGAGAGTCTGTTCCCGTTATCAAGACCGATGCCGCTATCGCGAGCGGAGTTTCTGATGTTCCGCTCGGAGACAGAAAGAATATGGTCTATATGGGAAGCACCGTCGTTTACGGACGAGGCAAAGCAGTGGTCTGCGCTTGCGGTATGGATACCGAGATGGGTAAGATAGCAGACGCCCTCGCACAGGCAGAGGATGAGGCAACGCCCTTGCAGCGTAAGTTGGCGCAGCTCAGCCGCATATTGACGGTAGCGGTTCTTGGAATATGTGTTGTTATCTTTGCCGCGGGTATCATTAAGGCGGGTGAGATAAATTCCTCTGTAATGATAAACACATTTATGCTCGCGGTCAGCCTTGCGGTTGCTGCGATACCCGAGGGACTTGCGGCGGTTGTTACTATCGTGCTTTCAATGGGAGTTACCAAGATGTCGGCGAGAAACGCCGTTATCCGACGCCTCACGGCAGTCGAGACACTCGGTTGCACACAGGTAATCTGCTCGGATAAGACAGGAACACTCACGCAGAACAAGATGACGGTCGTAAAATCCTACAGTGCCGATGATGACCTTCTTGCGAGAGGAATGGCGCTCTGCACCGACTCCGAGGTTGGCGAGGACGGTGTGGTTATAGGTGAGCCCACAGAGAATGCGCTCGTTTCATTCGCGCTTGAGCGTAAGCTGAACAAGCGCAAACTGAAAAAAGATTTTCCCAGAGTAGCCGAAGCCCCCTTTGACTCGATGCGAAAGATGATGTCTACGATACATTCGGATAAAGAGGGATATGTTCAGTTCACCAAGGGCGCACCCGACGAGGTGCTGAAAAGATGCTCGTTTATATACACGGGAGAGGGAATAAGAGAGCTTACCGATGAGGACAGAGCCAATATTCTCGCTCAAAACAAGCAGATGGCTGACGATGCGCTCCGTGTTCTCGGCGGAGCGATGAGAAGATACGATTCGATTCCAGAGGATACCACTCCCGAGGCACTTGAGAGAGAGCTTGTGTATATCGGAATTGTGGGTATGATAGACCCGATACGCCCCGAGGTCAAGGACGCGGTGGCACAGTGTCATATGGCGGGAATACGAGTCGTTATGATAACGGGAGACCACAAGGATACCGCGGTCGCGATAGCAAAGCAACTTCAGATACTCAATAGCGCGGAGGGCGCTATCACGGGAGCTGACGTTGAGGCAATGAGCGACGAGGAGCTTGAAGCGGTTATTGAGAATTATTCGGTATACGCGCGTGTTCAGCCCGAGCATAAGGTCAGAATAGTCAAGGCTTGGAAGGCTCACGGAAAGATATGCGCTATGACGGGAGACGGAGTAAATGACGCTCCGAGTATAAAGAGCTCGGATATCGGAATCGGTATGGGTATTACGGGAACCGATGTTACCAAGAATGTTGCCGATATGATACTTGCCGACGATAACTTCGCAACGATAGTAGGCGCGGTAGAGGAAGGTCGCCGTATATACGCGAACATCAAGAAGGCTATCCAGTTCCTGCTTTCCTCGAATTTGAGCGAGGTCATAAGCATATTTACCGCGACAATGCTCGGATTCACAATACTCAAACCCGCGCACATCCTCTGGATAAACCTTATCACAGACAGCTTACCCGCTCTCGCTCTCGGTATGGAAAAGTCCGAAAAGGATGCTATGTCCACGCCCCCGAGAGATTCGAAGGAGGGAATATTCGCCGACGGACTTCTTTCGGGAGTTGTATATCAGGGTATATTCGTTTCGATACTCACACTTGCGGCGTACTTTATAGGACATTTTATCGAGTCGGGCGCTTGGGAGATAACCGATAGCGCCGACGGAATCACGATGGCGTTCCTCACAATGTCTATGGCGGAGATATTCCAGGCGTTCAATATGAGAAGCCGTCACGGCTCTGTATTCACACTCAAGACCCAGAATGTTATGCTTTGGGGCGCGGGGGCACTAGCGCTGCTCCTCACAACGGCAGTTATCTATATCCCCTTTATGGCGGAAGCGTTCGGCTTTGAGCATATAAACCTTATGGAGTATTTCATAGCTCTCGGTCTTGCCTTCCTCATAATTCCTTTGGTTGAGATAGTTAAGATATTTGAAAGACTTTTAATAAAAAAGAAGAACAGATAAAGAAAAGCATATCCGTCGGGTGACCGAAGGATATGCTTTGCTTTTTGGGAGCGGTGCGTGTTTTGGTTGACAGAAGATTAATTATATGGTAAAATGAGTGTGGAAATCTTATTCTTTTAAGGAGAAACAAATTATGGAAAATCGTTCATCTTCTTACTCTTCGAATGGTACAAATAAAACGGCTGACGAGCTTATTGAAGATGGAATTAAATATTATAAACAAAAGAACTACCCCAAAGCCGTTGAAATATTTTTAAGTCTGGCAGAGGGGGGAAATGCGAAAGCGCAGGGTATGCTTGGGGCATGTTACGAAAACGGTATCGGCGTACCGCAAAATTACGCTAAAGCAGTAGAATGGTATCAAAAGGCGGCAGAGCAGGGTAATTCGGGCTCGCAAAATAGTCTTGGATACTGTTATTGCAACGGTCGTGGCGTTTCTCAAGATTACGCCAAAGCTGCTCAGTGGTGGCAAAAGGCGGCGGAGAGTGGAAATACGATAGCGCAATATAATCTTGGAAGATGTTATTCAAATGGGTGCGGCGTATCGCAAAATCACGCCAAGGCGGCAGAGTGGTATCAAAAATCGGCAGAGCAGGGAAATTCAGAGGCGCAATATATTCTTGGCGAGTGTTATTCAAAGGGCTTTGGCGTTCCTAAGAATAACGCCAAAGCCGCCCAGTGGTGGGAAAAGTCGGCGGATCAGGGAAACGCAAGAGCGCAATGTAATCTCGCATGGTATTATGAAAACGGTTACGGAGTACCGCAAAACTATGCCAAAGCCGTAGAGCTGTATCAGAGGTCGGCAGAGCAAGGAAATGCGGTAGCCCAGTATAATCTTGGCAGATGTTATGACAACGGTCGTGTTCTACCTCAGAATTATGCCAAAGCCGCAGAGTGGTATCAAAAGGCGGCGGCTCAGGGAAATACAGAGGCTCAATATAATCTTGGCGCATGTTATTACAACGGCCGCGGTATACCGCGAGATTACGCCAAGGCGGCAGAGATATATAAAAAGCTGGCGGCTCAGGGAGATGCGAGAGCGCAATCTAATCTTGGTTGGTTTTATTATAACGGTCACGGCGTGCCACAGGATTATGGCAAAGCGGTAGAGTGGTGTCAAAAGTCGGCAGAGCAGGGTAATGCGGTTGCACAATATGACCTTGGTCAGTTCTACGAATACGGTCACGGTGTACCGCAAAACTACGCCAAAGCGGTGGAGCTGTATCGAAAATCCGCAGAGAAGGGGTTTGACGAGGCTCAATACAGTCTTGCAAAATGTTATTATAACGGTCGCGGTGTGCCCAAGGATTACGCCAAAGCCGTAGAATGGTATCAAAAGGCAGCTGCGCAGGGACACGCGAGAGCGCAATGTAAACTTGGCGTGTGTTATGAGTTTGGTCAGGGCGTACCGAAGGATTATGCCAAAGCCACAGAGTGGTATCAAAAGTCGGCTGAGCAGGGAAACGAGGAAGGACAATGTTGCCTTGCTTGGTGCTATGAAAACGGTCGCGGTGTGCCGAGAAATTATGCCAAGGCAGTAGAATGGTATCAAAAGGCAGCAGGACAGGGATACGCGAGAGCGCAATTTAGACTTGCTGGGTGCTATGAAAACGGTCACGGTGTACCGAAAAATTATGCTAAGGCAGTAGAGTGGTATCAAAAGGCGGCAGAGCAGGGGCATGTAGATGCGCAATGTGAGCTTGCCTACTGTTATTATAACGGTCTGGGCGTACCGCAGGATTATTCCAAGGCGTATGAATGGTATCTAAAGGCAGCAAATCAGGGAAGCTCGACGGCGCAATGTAACATCGGCAATTGTTATTACAACGGCTACGGTGTGCCTCAGAATTACGCCAAGGCGGTAGAATGGTCTCGAAAGGCGGCGGAGAAAGGAGATGCGGGCGGTCAAGCAAGGCTTGGTTGGTGTTATTCGAAAGGTCACGGCGTACCGCAGGATTCTGCCAAAGCTGCCCAGTGGTATAGAAAAGCGGCGGAGCAGGGAAATCCGGAAGCTCAATATAATCTCGGCGTACTTTATGACGAAGGTCGCGGGGTGCCTAAGAGCCATGCCAAGGCAGTCGAATGGTGGCAGAAAGCGGCAGCCGGGGGAGACGAAAGTGCCAAGCGAGCATTGCTTAAATTATAAAATAAGGTGTTAAAAGGGGCTGAAGGAAGGGCGTGCAGAATTAGCGGAAAATTTCAAAATATTTTTACCAATACACGGTAGGGGCGAACTGTGTTCGTCCGCGGGCGTTCAAAGAACGCCCCTACGGATAAGCGATATTTGATCCTCAGAAAACAAAGAGATAACCCCGAAAGATTTTTAAAACATCTGTCGGGGATCTTTATATATTCGATAAACTGAAATCTGTTGAACTTTTTATGCCTTTTTGGATTTGTTATCAAGTTTCCAACCCAAAATAATTCCTAAAATGAACAAGACAAAAGAAGCGGGAATTATTAAAAACATTAACCACAAAAAAGCTCCACCAAATAATGCGATACCACCCAAAAATACTAAAACCGTAGCATCAATAACAATACACGGAAAAACCAACTTATTAAATCTCTTGAATTTTAAAGCAAAATAATAGAGATATATTGCAGCAAAAAAAGATAATATAATTGGAATAAAGAACAACATAGATTTTATTATTTCTTTCAGGCTTGGGGTGACATGTTCACCCGAATAGCCTTCACTTGTCAAACACATTGGATATACAAAAACAGATATACAAAAAATAGCAACTAAAATCAGCAAAAAAACAAAAAATCCCAATAAATCTCTTTTTTGAATTTTATTCATTTTAATTCCTCCATATATTGTGATTTTTGATTAATTCAACTCTTTGCTAAATGAAAATTTGTCGTTCCGTTTTATCGCAAGTTTCGCCTTTGTATTACAAAAGGCATAGGGCAAAGCCCATACCCCTAAGCTGTACGAACGCTTCAATAGGCTCCCTCCGGGAGGGAGCTGTCAGCAAAGCTGACTGAGGGAGAGTGCGTTACAATGAGATTAATCCAAACTCAAAGTTACGCAGGCTCCTTCCACCGCTAACGCGGTCCCCCTCCCTCTCGGAGGGAGGCTTTTACGGCGGCATCGATATACTCGCAGACACCATGAAAGTTTGTGTTGATCTGTCGGTTTGTAAACCGTATGAGCTTCAGATCATACCCTTCAAGTATTTCTGTGCGGAATTCATCCTTTTGCCTGCCTTCTTCGGTATAATGCTGTGACCCATCAATTTCTATGATTAGCTTTGCTTTGTGGCAGTAAAAATCTGCAATAAAATTGTCTATGGCTTTTTGCCTTTGAAATCTGATTTCATATTTTGATAGGAAATCGTACCACAAATGATTTTCCTGCGGTGTTGCATTTTTACGAAGATTTCTTGCAAGAGTAATATTCTTTTCGTTGTAATCAAGCGACATACTTACTCCTCCAAAGTTTTATCATTTCCATTGTATCACAAATCGGCAGAGAAAACAATGTCTCTGCCGAAATTTGTAAACATCCTTATGAGAACGCTCCTAAAGGGTGGTTTTTTATGTTATTTTTTCTCATTCTTCACGCGCTTGATCTTGAAGC
>JAFTHJ010000212.1 GCA_017457465.1 Clostridia bacterium
GTTGTGCCCGTAATGACCGAGACCTTCAGCTCCCCCGACGTTCTTTTCTATCACGCCAAAAACGTCGCGAAGGAGTGTATGAACCTCTCGAACGGAGATAAGATAGTTATAACTGGCGGACTTACCAACGGTCACTCGGGAAATACCGACATTATAAAAATCGAGACAATAGTAGATAAATCTTCTGTCAAAAAGCCGTAATATTACGGCTTGTTGGATTATTCAAAGATAATTTACAAAACCTATCTATTATATTTAATTAATTTATCGTATACTGATTTTTATAGCTATACACGGAGGAACCCTATTTTATGCTGAAACAACTTCTCGGAAGCGTTCGCGAGTATAAGAAAAGCTCTGTTCTCGCACCGCTTTTCGTTGCCGCCGAGGTCGTGGTGGAATGTATCATTCCATTCGTCACGGCGAAGCTCGTTAACCTTATAAACGATAACGGAGCAAAACCTATTGATATGTCTATGCTCCTCAAATACGGTCTTGTGCTTGTGGGACTTGCTCTGACCTCGCTTATTTTCGGTGCGCTTTCCGCGCATTTCTGCGCTATCGCGTCCTGCGGATTCGCGAAAAATCTCCGACACGACCTTTATTATTCTGTTCAGGATTTTTCATTCACTAACATTGATAAGTTCTCGACCTCAAGCCTTGTCACCCGTATGACAACCGATGTAAACAACGTCCAGATGGCTTATATGATGATAATCCGAACGGCGGTACGCTCACCTCTGATGCTGATATTCGCCCTCACTATGGCAATTATCGTCAGCCCCTCGGTGTCTGTCGCTTTCGCTGTCATCATTCCCGTACTCGCCGTCGGTCTTTTCTTCATAATAAAAAACTCTTGGGGAATCTTCCACTCGGTATTCAAGAAATACGACGCGCTGAATAATTCCGTGCAGGAAAACGTCAGCGGAATGAGAGTCGTCAAGGCGTTTGTAAGAGAGGACTACGAAACAAAAAAATTCAAGTACGCATCCGATGATGTTTGCGCCGACTTCACGAAAGCCGAAAAGATACTGGCGCTCAACAATCCCCTGATGCAGCTCTGTATGAACGGACTTATGGTTGCGGTCTGCTTCATCAGCTCAAGACTCATAATCAAGTCGGGCGGAACAGCGCTTCAGGTCGGAAACATGGCGTCTCTCATAACCTACGGTGTACAGATACTTATGAGCCTTATGATGCTCTCTATGATAATAGTTATGGTAGCAATGTCGGTGGCGTCTGCCAAGCGTATATGCGAGGTGCTTTCCGAAAAAAGCGCTATCACCAACCCCGAAAATCCCGTCACATCTGTAGCCGACGGAAGCATCACCTTCGATAACGTCAGCTTCAAATATTCCGAAAAGGCGGAGAGATTTGCTCTCTCAAACATAAATCTTTCGATAGCCTCGGGGGAGACTGTGGGAATAATCGGAGGAACGGGAAGCAGTAAGACCTCGCTTATCCAGCTCATTCCCCGTCTTTACGACGTGAGCGCGGGTTCGGTGAAGATAGGCGGAGTTGACGCGCGTGACTATGATATCGAGACTCTCCGAAACGAGGTCTCCGTCGTGCTTCAGAAAAACATTCTCTTTTCGGGAACTATCAAGGATAATCTTCGTTGGGGTGACCCCGAAGCGACAGATGAGGAAATGATTCGCATTTGTAAACTCGCTCAAGCGGACGAGTTTATAGAGCGCTTCCCCGATAAATACGATACCTATATTGAGCAGGGCGGAGCCAACGTCTCGGGCGGACAGAAGCAGAGACTTTGTATTGCCAGAGCTCTCCTCAAAAAGCCGAAAATACTCATTCTCGACGACTCGACAAGCGCGGTAGACACAAAAACCGACGCTCTTATCAGACGCGCGTTTGCCGAGGAAATACCCGATACCACCAAGATAATCATAGCTCAACGTATATCCTCTGTTCAACACGCCGACAAGATAATAGTTATGTCGGGCGGAGAGATAGAGGCTATTGGAACACACGACGAGCTTATGAGGACGAGCGAGGTATACCGAGAGGTATATGAGTCTCAAGTCAAGGGAGGTGAGGACAGTGAGTAAGCAGAAAAAGGGCGGAAGACCGCCTATGAAAAAGGGCGTACTCGGACGTCTGCTCAAGCTCCTTATCCGCGATTACAAGCCACAGCTTATAGTGGTTATGATATGTATCGCGCTGACCGCCGCGGGCTCTACAATATCCAGTCTGTTTATGAACATCTTCATTAATTATATTACCGAGGGACTGGAGCTTGGCTGGAGCGCGGTGAGTGTGAAGATATTCACGGCTGTCGGAATTATGTGCTCGATATATATAGTCGGAATTATCGGCTCCTTTGTATACACACGCCTTATGGCGATAGTGACACAGAGCTTTCTCAACAAAACAAGGCAGAAGATGTTCGAGGGAATGGAGTCGCTTCCGATAAAGTATTTCGACACCACACATCACGGCGATATAATGTCGCATTATACTAACGATATCGATACCTTGCGAGAGCTTGTCTCACGCTGTATCCCCCAGCTCTTCAATTCGGCGCTTATTCTCACAATGCTCGTTTTCTATATGCTATATTTGAGTGTATGGCTCTCGCTTGTGATGCTTCTGGGAGTTATATTGATGATATTCGTTACGAAAAAGATAGGCGGAAACAGCGCGAAATACTTTATCCGTCAACAGAAATCCATCGGTAAGGCGGAGGGCTTTATCGAGGAGATGATGAACGGTCAGAAGGTAGTCAAGGTATTCTGCCACGAAAAGCAGAGCGGAGCCGACTTTGACGCGGTCAATGAGCAGCTTTGCGCCGATGCTACCTCGGCAAACAGATTAGCGAATATCCTTATGCCTATTATGGGCAATATCGGAAATCTTCTTTATGTCCTCGTAACCATAACGGGCGGCGCGCTTATACTCTTTGGAGGATTGCCAAACATCTCTCTTTCTGGACAGGCGTTCGGTATCGCGGTCGTTGTTCCCTTTATAAATATGGCAAGACAGTTCACTATGAACGTAAGTCAGGTCTCGCAGCAGCTAAACTCGATAGTTATGGCAATGGCGGGAGCGTCGCGTGTATTTGAGCTTATGGACCAGAAGCCCGAGACCGACGAGGGATATGTTACACTCGTAAACGCAAAAGAGGTCGACGGCAAGATAGAGGAATGCCGTGAGCGCACAGGAATGTGGGCTTGGAAGCACCCTCACAGCGCCGACGGCAGCGTTACCTACACAAAGCTTGAGGGACGTGTGACTATCGACCATATGGACTTCGGGTATACTCCCGAAAAGCTCGTTCTGAAGGATATAACCCTCTATGCCGAGCCCGGACAGAAGGTTGCGTTTGTAGGAGCGACGGGCGCGGGTAAGACAACAATAACAAACCTTATCAACAGATTTTACGATATCGATGACGGCAAAATCCGCTATGACGGTATCAATATAAACAAGATAAAAAAGGCAGACCTTCGCCGCTCTCTCGGTATGGTGCTTCAGGACACCAACCTGTTTACGGGAACGGTTATGGATAACATCCGTTACGGTAAGCTTGACGCTACCGACGAGGAGTGTATCAAGGCGGCAAAACTCGCAAACGCGCACGACTTTATCACAAGACTTCCCGAGGGGTATAACACTATGCTCACCGCTAACGGTGCTAACCTCTCGCAAGGACAGAGACAGCTCATATCTATCGCGAGAGCCGCGGTAGCGGACCCGCCCGTAATGATACTCGATGAGGCGACCTCCTCTATCGACACCAGGACCGAGGCAATAGTTCAGGCGGGAATGGACGCGCTTATGAAGGGCAGAACGGTGTTCGTTATCGCCCACAGACTCTCGACCGTCAGAAACTCCGACGTTATAATGGTGCTTGAGGGCGGCGTTATAATCGAGAGAGGAAGTCACGAAAAGCTCATTGCCGAAAAGGGCAAATATTATCAGCTCTACACGGGAGCCTTTGAGCTTGAATAATGCGAATTTTCAGATTGCAGATTCGCGCAAAAATCCAATTAACGCGAGGTAAAATATGACCGAAATTAAAAAAACTCCGTATTCTCTCGGCATAGATATAGGCTCTACCACCGCCAAGGTCGTTCTGACACGTGACGGTGCGGTCGTCTTCGAGAAATACGAGCGCCATATGTCTCAAGTAAGGCAGAAAACGCTCGAACTTCTCGGACAGATAGAGCCGTACATAAAGGATAACGAATTCACCGTGGCTCTCTCGGGCTCCGCAGGACTGGGACTTGCCGAAGCGGCGGGAATCCCATTCGTTCAGGAGGTATTTGCCACGGGTGAGCTTGTCAAGGAGCTTTGTCCCAACACCTCTGCGGTCATTGAGCTTGGCGGCGAGGACGCGAAGATAATCTTCTTTGACGGCGGTACCGACGAGCGTATGAACGGTACCTGCGCGGGAGGCACGGGCGCCTTTATAGACCAGATGGCAACCCTGCTTGACGTCACGGCTGACGAGATGGACGAGTTGAGTCTGAAGCACTCAAGGATATATCCCATCGCCTCTCGTTGCGGAGTTTTCGCAAAAACCGACATCCAGCCGCTTCTTAATCAGGGAGCGCGTAAGGAGGATGTGGCAGCCAGTATCTATCAGGCGGTAGTCAATCAGACTATTGCGGGACTCGCGCAGGGCAGAAAAATAAAGCCCAAGGTGCTTTTCCTCGGCGGTCCTCTCTATTACTGTCAGGGACTGCGTGACCGCTTCAGAGAGACACTCGGATTCTCCGAGGAGGACTCTCCCTGCCCCGAATACGCTCGTTTTGCCGTAGCCCTCGGCGCGGCTATTTATGCGGCGAGAGTGGGACACACAACAACAATCGAAAGACTTATTGACTCTGTAAATAAAAACATAAACGTGGGAACAGTATCGGGCAGACTCCCTGCTCTCTTTGAGAGCGAGGAGGAATACCGCGAGTTCCGTACACGCCACGAACGCGCGTCTGTCGAGGAGCAGGATATTTCCGCCTATTCGGGCAACGCCTACCTCGGTGTAGACTGCGGAAGCACAACGACCAAGATAGTTCTCCTCTCCGAGGATAAAAAAATTCTCTATTCGTTCTATGACTCCAACCGCGGAAATCCCGTCGAGATAGTAAAATCCCAGCTTGAGAAGATATATTCTCTTACCGAAGACAGAATTAAAATATGCGGAAGCGCGGTCACGGGATACGGCGAGGAGCTTATCAAACACGCGTTCGGCGTGGATATGGGAATAGTTGAAACCATCGCGCACTACACCGCCGCTAAATATTTTATGCCCGACGTTGATTTTATTCTTGATATCGGCGGTCAGGACATCAAATGCTTTAAAATAAAGAACGGCGCCATCGACAGTATTATGCTCAACGAGGCGTGTTCATCGGGCTGCGGCTCCTTTATTGAAACCTTTGCGAAGTCGATGGGATACAGTATAGACGAGTTCGCAAAGCGCGGACTTTTCAGCAAAGCTCCCGTAAATCTCGGAAGCAGATGCACTGTATTTATGAATTCCTCTGTAAAGCAGTCACAACGCGACGGAGCAACCGTTGAGGATATCTCGGCGGGACTCTCTGTGAGTGTTGTCAAAAATGCCATATACAAGGTCATAAGAGCGGCAAGTGCCGCCGAGCTTGGTGAGCATATCGTTGTTCAGGGCGGTACTTTTTATAACGATGCCGTCCTACGTGCCTTTGAGCTTGAACTATCCCAGAATGTTATCCGTCCTGCCATAGCGGGACTTATGGGCGCTTACGGAGCGGCGCTCTGCTCAATGAAGCTTAAGCAGAGTACGATAATCACACCCGAGGCGCTTAAGGATTTCTCTCACACCTCGAAATCAACCGTCTGCCGCGGTTGTACCAACAACTGCCACCTCACGGTGAATATCTTCTCGGGTGGACATAAATTCATCTCGGGAAATCAGTGTGAAAAGGGACTCGGAATCGCCAATGCCGCGGAGCCGCTTCCAAATCTCCACGCATTCAAGAGAGATTATTTCTCCTCTCTTGAGAGCCGTGACGGAACGAGAGGTACTATCGGAATTCCCCTCGCGCTCGGAATGTATGAGCTGCTCCCTCTCTGGCACACGCTTTTCAGTGAGCTTGGCTTTAAGGTAGTCGTATCCGACCTCTCGACCAAGCGCACATATGAAAAGGGACAGTTCTCTATCCCCTCTGACACCGCCTGCTACCCCGCGAAGATAATGCACGGACATATCGAGGAGCTTGTCGAAAAAGGTGTTGACGCGGTATTCTACCCCTGTCTTACATATAACATAGACGAAAAGTATTCCGACAACCACTACAACTGCCCTGTCGTGGCTTATTACTCCGAGCTTCTCAACGGAAATATGGATATACTCGCGAAAACGAAATTCCTCTATCCTTATCTGAACATAAACAATCAGCGAGAGCTTGTGCGTGAGCTTATGGCTTATCTTTCCGAAAATCTCGGAAGCTTCAGGCGCTCCGAAATATCCCGTGCGGTAAAGAGAGCGTTTGCAAAATACAACGAATATATGAGCGCCGTCAAGCATGAGGGAGAGAAGGCTATTGACTATGCGAGAAGCCACGGAAAGCGCATTATGATACTTGCGGGTAGACCTTACCACATCGACCCCGAAATAGGTCACGGTATAGACAAACTCGCGGCGTCTCTCGGCTTTGTGGTTGTGAGTGAGGACAGCGTATATCACCTTGCGGAGCCTGCGCGCGTTGCCGTTCTCAA
>JAFTHJ010000213.1 GCA_017457465.1 Clostridia bacterium
ATACCTTGGAGATAGTCAGATAACGAGCCTCCGCGAAAGGAACAGCTCCGTTTATCATAAATACTCTCTCGATAGACGCAGCCTTGTTCTGGACAGGGTAATAGTCTATAACAACGCTGTATTTAGCCGCGGATTTGATAGCATCGGTCTTCCAGGAAACAATTCCGTTTCCGGGGACATAAAGTCCCTTAACACCGTCATACTCCTCAATGTGCGCAACTGTGCTCTTGTCCACATCCTCGCCGAGAGCGGTATCCTGTGTGTACACAGCTTCAGCATTCTTGCTGAACTTGAACTCATAATTCTTGGTAGCGTCGATAACGACCTCTTCCGTTGCACGGTCTACATCTGCATTGTCTTCAAGATACGAGGTATAAGAGATAGCATTGAGAAGCTCTCTGATATCACTTATCGAGGTATCCGTCACAGAAGAGTCGGAATCAGCCGCGCTGACGCCCACGCCTCCGCAAAGCAGCAAAACCAAAGCAACCGCAAAGGCTGTTATCCTTTGAAATTTTGTCTTTCTCATTGAATTTTCCTCCTGCTGAAATTGTTCCGACGTTCGTACAAGAAAGGGATACGAACGCCCGTGATGCCCGCCGTCTTCAGATTTGGCAAGTCGCGCCGTCGGCATACAGCCCGACTCGCAGCGAACACCGTTAGATAACCAACGCTTGTTAGCATTGTCAAAGGCAAAAGACCAAAAAAGGCGAAAAACGCCCTTCAAAAAGCCAATTGCCTTAAATCATAATGGTATCTTATCACAATCGGGCTGAATTGTCAAGGTATTAAAAAGTTCCGAAAAGCCTTGTAGCTCTTTAAAATTATACTTGTCCGAACCCCCCTTTATTCCCTCTCAAACGCCCCACTGTCATTTTTGACATCGTCCTCGAAAAACACATCTTTGCAGTAAATCCGATTTACCTTAATAAGACATTGCTTTCAAGTCAACGTCGGAGTTTTTGTGCAACATTACCCGTTTTCGAGTGTCAGCTTCTACCGCTCTTGCTTTAAGTAAATTTTGTTTACCGTGTTCAAAAACGCTCAAAATTCAGAGTTCCAAAAAGAGCCCTTTCTTTTTGGGTATTTCGCACAAATTTCGACCTGTTTTTTCTACATCCATAAATTTTATTATTTTTCCGCTTTTAAAGCACAGCCCTCTGTATATTTCTCCTATTTACTCTCTTTATTTACCTTTTTTACCACTTTTCCCTTTTTTATCCATTTTTGTTATTTATGTCCAAAAGGAACCTAAAAGAGGCAAAAAAAGAGGCAACCCGCAGCCCTTTCGACAAGCTGCAAGTTGCCCCCAAAAGTATTTTATCTCAAAAATCCGTTAACTATTTCCTCTTCCGCTTCTTTTTCGGTAAGTCCGAGAGTCATGAGCTTTATGAGCTGCTCACCCGCAATCTTTCCGATAGCAGCCTCGTGAATAAGAACCGCATCGGGATTTGAAGCAAGTATTTCGGGAATTGCCGCAACTTTCGCGTTATCCATAATAATCGCGTCACATTCGGTATGTCCCGAGCATTTATTGTTGCCAAGAACGCGAGAAATAAAGGTCTGCTCGGAATCATCCCTCGCGACAGAGCGCGAAACGACGTGAGCGCCCGAATTTTCTCCGTTCAGCTCGACCTCAAACTCGGTTTTCGCGAACTGCTTACCGTGCGTCATTATCTTCTCGTGAACCACTATTTTGCTATTCTTTCCGAGAACCGCCTTTGTAACTCTGTCAGTAGAGTCAACACCCTTTATCTGTGCCGTTTCCATTTCAAGATAAGCACCGTCCGCAAGCTCGGCATACGTAGTAGGATTCATTATATTCCGACCGTTTCCGTCTCCCTCACCGTAATGCTTCTCGATATACTTGACTTTAGCGCCCTCGGCGAGATAAAAAGAGTGAATTCCGCTATGCTCCGACGCCTCGTCACCGCCGTTGTGTATTCCGCAACCCGCAACTATAGTAACATCACAGTCGCGACCTATATGAAAATCGTTATAAACTATCTCCTTAAGTCCCGTTTGAGAGAGCAAAACAGGAATATGAAGGCTCTCGTTTTTAGTTCCGTCCTTGATATATATATCAATTCCGGGCTTGTCCTCTTTCTTAACAATATCAATGTTTTCCGAGGAATTTGTGCCATACAGGCTACCGTTTATTCTCACGGAATACGCCCCTTGAGGAACCTCGTGTATTCCCGCAATCTGCTCAAGAAGATTCTTCTGAATACTATCCATATCACACGCCCTCCTTGGTAAATCTGCAACCCGCCTGAACATCAAGCAGCTTGGGCATAACCTCGTCCTTCGAGCCATACTCGGCAATTCCGCCGTCAGAGAGCACAACTATCTTATCGGCGATATTGAGAATACGCTCCTGATGCGAGATTATAACTATACTTCCCTGCGTTCTCTGGTACATATTTTCAAACACTTTTATCAAATTATTGAAGCTCCAGAGGTCGATTCCCGCCTCGGGCTCGTCAAATACCGAAAGCTTGGTGCCTCTGGCGTTTATCATAGCTATCTCTATGCGCTTCAGCTCTCCGCCCGATAGTGAGCCGTCAACCTGTCGGTTTATATAATCCTTGGCGCAGAGTCCGACCTCGGAAAGATAGCGACAAGCCTCGGAAACACTGGCATTCTTACCCGCCGCAAGTGACAAAAGGTCCTTGACGGTAATGCCCTTAAAGCGCACAGGCTGCTGAAAAGCAAAGCTTATACCCGCACGAGCACGTTCGGTAATACCCTCCTCGGTAATATTTTTGCCATCAAAATATATCTCGCCCGACGTTGGCAGAATAATCCCCGCAATAAGCTTCGCCATTGTAGACTTTCCGCTTCCGTTAGGCCCCGTGATAGCCACGAATCTCTCTTTTATAGTTAAATTTATATTTTTCAGTATCTCACGTCCACCAGGAGCGGAGTAAGACACATTTCTGAATTCAAGCATACAGTACCTCTCAAAAAATTACAAAAAGCAACGCCTCCGCGTTGTCACATAATTATATAACATTTTTATTCTAATTTCAAGTATTAAATCAAAAATATCTTTTTTCTTTTTCGCTCATTAACCTAGAACAGATTTATTTGGATTCGTTTTTACAATCAAAAGGCTATATTTATACTTATTTATTGATTTTTTGAATAATTTTATGTGTTGTTTTTTAAAACACTATCTCTCTTTGAAAATTCGCATCCGCAATAATTTTGCCTATACAGACCGTATTCCTCCGAAAGCTCACAGGAGCGCCTATATCCATTTCTTTTCTTGAAATCCGAGAAAAGATATTCAACACCGTACTCACTCATAAGCTCCTCACCTATCTCGTTGAGCCAAGCGCTGTTCTTGTATGGGCTTATTGAAAGCGTGGTTGTAAAGTAATCATAGCCATTTCTTTTCGCATACTCAGCAGAGCGCTCAAGGCGCAGCATATAGCATTTTTTGCACCTCGCTCCGCCCTCGCGTTCAAGCTCATACCCCGCAATAGTATTATAAAATTCGTCACTGTTATATTTCTCCACAGCAACCTCGACATTTCCCTTCAAGGGCATCTCGCGAGTCAGTCTTTCAAGTTCATCCGCCCGAAAAGCGAACTCGCTTTCGGGAGATATATTGGGGTTGTAAAAATAAAGTGTTATATCAAATAATTCCGATAAATACTCAAGAACATAGCTTGAGCACGGTGCGCAACAGGCATGAAGAAGCAACCGCGGACGTCTGCCCGACTTATCAATTTTCTCGAGTATCTCGTTTAAAACAAGCTGATAATTAATTTTGTTCACTCTTTTACCTCAAAAAAATATATAATTTTTCATCACATAAACTCATTAATATGATATCTCTGCTTTTCGAAGAGCACAAGTCTTCGCCTACCTATGCGCTCCGCCTTTCTGTTGATAGCGCATATATGCACAGAAACATTGTTTCGCCTTTTATCCGAAAATCCGCTGCTTTGCACAAGCTCGTCAAGACTTATGCTCTTTGCGGCGACTATTTCACGCAATATTCTGTACTCCGAGGGCGTGAGTCCCATTCTGTATCCAAGATACAGAGCATCCCTCGCAGATTCGTCAATAACAAGAAATCCCGTTGTCATCAAAGCTCTCCCGATAATATTTTCTCTTTACAAACTAGATTTTACCACATATTTCTCATTCTGTCAAATATCATATTTTGACAAAGTCCGACAAAGCGGCATATCCTTATGTGTGAAGCATTGCACTCCCGCGCAATGCAAAAAATCCGAAAGGAAGATTATTATACAATGTATACGGAAAATGATTTCATGACTCCGCGCGAAAGAGTTAACGACTCCCTGATGCGCAGAGCCCTGAACAACAATTCAGCACCGACACCACAGCGTGTACCCGAAAAAACATGGGGACTTGCGAACTATCCCCTTGCCTCCATGTATGCCCCTCTGCAGGAGTGGCGAAATCTCTACGATAACGAAACGGGATTTTCAAGAGGAACCATATTCAAGGAGCTTGACCTCCCATTCCTCTGCGGTGACAGAACAGGAGGTAATTGCTATGGTAGATAACAGCAGAAGCTGCAGGTCATGTATGAACAACGGCGGCTCATCGAATAACAAGGCTATGCTGAAGAAGCTTCAGATGATAGACTTCGCTATAGTCGAAACCGTCCTCTATCTCGACGCATACCCGAACTCATCCGCCGCCCTCTCGTATTATCACAAGCTCGTAAGCGAAAGAAACAAGCTTGTGGATAGCCTTGCGAAGAACGGTATGCCCATAACAAATATGGACAATTCGGACACCGATAACTGGCTTTGGACAAAGGGCCCCTGGCCGTGGCAGTCCGAAGCTAACTGAAAGGAGACGAAGATATGTGGATATATGAGAAGAAGCTTCAGTACCCCGTAAAAATAAAGAACCCCAACCCCCAACTCGCTCAAATCATAATTTCGCAGCTCGGCGGCCCCGACGGAGAACTTGCGGCATCTATGAGATACCTTCACCAGAGATATGCCTGTCCTTACGATAAAATAACGGGAATACTGACCGATATCGGAACCGAGGAGCTGGCTCACCTTGAAATAATCGCGGCTATACTCTATCAGCTCACCCGCAACTTAAGCGAGGAAGAGATAGCCAAATCTCCGTTCGCCACTTATTTTGTAGACCACACAACAGGTCTCTATCCCGTAGCGGCATCAGGCGTCCCCTTTGATATGAAATATGTGGGAATAAAGGGAGACATACTGACAGACCTCAACGAAGACCTCGCAGCAGAGCAAAAAGCGAGAACGACCTACGACAACATTCTCCGTCTGACAGACGACCCCGATGTGCGCGACCCGATAAAATTCCTCCGAGAGAGAGAAATCGTTCACTATCAGAGATTCGGCGATAGCATAAGAATCGCGCAGGATAACCTTGATTCCAAGAATTTCTACGCGTGTAACCCCTCCTTTGACACAGGCACTCCCCGACGCGGATAAATCCGAGCGTAACGGCAATTTGAGCTTTTACCTTGACAATATTTTTGCCTTAATGTATAATAATATTAACAAAAAAGGCAAGAGTACAGTCAGATGCGGATACTGTACTTGCTTCACAGCAAATTCCGCGTAAAATCATAGCTTTTCGGTTGCGCCGCGCAAAGTGCGGCGCAACCTATAGATTTATTATGAAAATAGAAGACGTTCTCAACGACCTGCAGTCGGACAGCATAAAAAACATAATCATCGATACAGATGCTTACAACGAAATAGATGACCAGTATGCCATAGCATACGCTATGCGCTCCCCCGAGAGAATAAACATTCTGGCTTTCTGCGCCGCTCCCTTTTACAACAACCGCTCGGCCTCTTTTGCCGACGGAATGCTCAAAAGCTATAACGAAATTTTCAAAATAACCTCATTGACAGATGCAAACTGTCAAATACCGGTATATAAAGGCTCCGAGGCGCCGCTGGAAGCCGCGGACAAGCCTGTTGAATCCGAGGCGGCGGACAGGATAGCCGAGCTGGTGCTCGGCAGCGAGAAGCCGATTTATATCGTTGCGATAGGCGCTGCCACCAACGTGGCTTCGGCTATTATAAAATACCCCGAGATAGTCGATAAATGCGCTGTAATATGGTTTGGCGGTCACGCGCTCCACTATCACAACACAGACGAATTCAACCTTTCGGGCGACCTTATTGCCGCGCAGGTGCTACTCGACAGCGGTATCCCGCTTTTGCAGATGCCCTGCTTCGGCGTATGCACAGAGTTCCTCACAACCATTCCCGAGCTTGAGCATTATATGAGCGGTAAAAACCCACTCTGCGATTATCTGCTTGACGTTACAAGAAATTACACAGACCAGCCCTTTGGATGGTCAAAGGTAATATGGGATGTTACAGCCATAGGTGTTTTCACAACCCCCGAGGCGTATGAAATGGTAATTATGCCCCGACCTATTGTCACCGCCGACAAAACATACTCATTCGATATGGCAAGAGCGCCGTATATATACGTAAGAAAGCTTTGGAGAGACGCAATATACGCGGATATGTTCACCAAACTGACCGAAATATAATTCTAATATTGCAAAACAAAAAGGACCGCCGACCGGTCCTTTTTGTTTTGCGGTATATATTACATCTGCTGCTTGAGCTTTTCTATACAAGCTGCGCAGACTCTCTTCCCGCTGAAATATATAACATTGTCGGCATTATTGCAGAATACACATGCGGGATGATATTTCTGCAATATTATCTGGTCGTTATCCGTGAATATCTCTATAGCGTCCTTTTCATTGATGTCAAGCACCTTGCGAATTTCAATCGGAAGCACGATTCTTCCCAATTCGTCAACTTTTCTTACAATTCCCGTAGATTTCATAAAATTCTCCTCTTTTCCTCTTTTTATTTTCTATTTTCGTCGAATTCCGAAAAGCTCACTGATATAATGGGCTTTTCTGTCGTTTACGAGTATATTATATTCCATTTTTTGCCATTTGTCAATATATTTTTTGTAAAAAATTGGATTTTTTACAAAAAATTACATTTTATCCCATGGATTAGGGGAATACATCACAAAAAGGAATCATATAATGGTAGCAAAACCTGATTTTTAGCAGGAGGCAGAAGACAATGCTCGGTAAAATTTTCGGAATAATATCTATACTGTCTGTTTTTTTCGGAATTATTCTCGGACACGGCGCGGAGCTTGGTAACGCCGTGCTTGACGGTGCGCACGGAGCCGTATCACTCACGCTCTCTCTTTGCGGAATAATGAGTCTTTGGTGCGGAATTATGAAGGTATTCGAACGGGCGGGGCTTATAGATAAGCTCTCAAGGATTCTCTCTCCCCTGCTCAAAAAATTCTTCCCCGAGGCAAGTAAAAGCGGAGAGGGACTTGGAGAGATATCGGCAAACATAAGCGCGAATCTGTTAGGCATCGGTAACGCCGCCACTCCGTTTGCGCTCAAGGCAATGGAGAAGCTTCAAAAAAACAACAGAAACAAGAAAACAGCTACCGCCGATATGATAACCCTTGCCGTGCTAAACACCGCAAGTCTTAATCTCATTCCGACAACGATAATTGCCTTGCGCCGCGCGGCGGGCTCGGAGTCGCCATACTCTGTTATCATTCCGATATGGATATGCTCTCTGTCCTGCTCGGCACTCGCACTCGCTCTCTGCTCGGCTATGCGCTCGGTATACAAAAAGAGGGGCGACAGAGGCGGCAATGCTTGAATACATATCCTCTCTCGCCATCCCCGCAGTCATCTGTATTGCGGGGGCGTTTATGCTTTTTGGAAAAAAGCCCTATTTCGAGAGCTTTATTGAGGGAGCGCGGGACGGACTGAAAACGGCGGTGGGTATTCTTCCAACACTAATAGCCCTTATGATAGCGATAAATATGCTGAACGCCTCGGGAATAACAGATTTTCTCTCCTCTGCGATATCCCCCGCTGCGGCAAAGCTAGGAGTCCCCTCCGAGCTTATCCCTTTGCTTATAACCCGTCCCGTCTCGGGAAGCGCATCCACCGCCGCCTATTCCTCGCTCATAGAAAGATACGGCACGGATAGCTTTGTTGGACTTTGCGCCTCGGTAATTATGGGAAGCTCGGACACAATGCTCTACGTAATAGGCGTATACTTTTCCTCTGTGGGCATCAAAAAAAGCCGATACGCGATTCCCTGTGCGGCGGCAGTTATGCTTTTCTGTATATTTTTTTCCTGTCTGTTATGCAGAATATGGTTTAAAGGGGTGCTTTGAGGTCATAATAGTTAGGAAGACTTACATACTATCGGAGGTGTAAAATGATACGAGGAATTCAAAGACAAATGATAATGGTCAAGACAGACAAGAGCAGTATTTTTGAAACCGCCTACTTTCTCCTGCGAACGGATATCGCGGAGCCGCCCACCGCAGAGGCGGATATGCTCAAGGAAGCCAACCGCATAATAGAGGAAAACTATTCCCACAAAAGCAGAAAGCGGCACCGAATACGAAACCGAATAAAAGAGAGCATACCGTCATTTATATACGGAAGTGTAACAGGGGTTGCGATATTCGGACTTATATGGCTGATATTCGCGTTAAAATAGGCACGGAGATACATCGCTCTTGACAAAAGGAAAAATATGATGTATAATATTCTTGACTTCAAATTGAATATAAGTCTCGGAAGTGGCGCAGGGAGCGGTGCTGTGCTATGAAAGGGACTCGTTTTGTGCGCAATTTTTTAACTTAAATATTATTTTCAGAAAGGATTACAATAGAATATGCCAAAAAAACCAAAAGGCAAGCTCCGTGTCATTCCCTTGGGCGGTCTGAACGAGATTGGAAAGAATCTTACCGTTCTCGAATATGAGAATGACATTATAATCATAGATTGCGGAGTTGGATTTCCCGATGAGGATATGCTCGGCGTTGACCTTGTCATTCCCGATATATCCTACCTCGAAGCCAACAAAGAAAAGATTCGCGGACTTCTGCTCACACACGGTCACGAGGACCATATCGGAGCTATTCCCTATCTGCTCCGTCAGATAAATCCCCCGATTTACGGAACCAAGCTCACGCTCGGTATCATTCAGAACAAGCTTGAGGAGCATACGCTTCCGTTTGAGCCCGAGCTTGTCTGTGTGTCGGCGGGAGATGTCGTCAGACTGGGAGATTTCTCAATCGAGTTTATTCACGTAAATCACTCGATAGCTGACGCCTGTGCGTTAGCTATAACGACACCGCTCGGAGTGGTCGTTCATTCGGGAGATTTCAAGCTCGATATAACGCCGATAGACGGCGATATGATGAACATTACAAGACTTGGAGAGATAGGAAAGAAGGGTACGCTTCTTCTTATGTGCGAATCAACAAACGCGGAAAGAGCGGGATTTACCCCCTCGGAAAAGAAGGTCGGAAAATCTCTGGAGACTATTTTCGCGGCAAATCGCGATAAAAGAATAGTTATAGCAACCTTCTCCTCGAATGTACACAGAGTTCAGCAAATAATCAATACAAGCGTCGCTCACGGAAGACGGGTTGCCGTTACGGGACGCAGTATGCTCAACATTCTCGGCGCCGCTGTCGAGCTTGGCTATATGAGCGTTCCCGAGGGCGTCCTCGTTGACATCAACGAGCTGCGGCGCTTCAAGCCCGAGGAGATAACTCTTATCACCACGGGAAGTCAGGGTGAGCCTATGTCGGCTCTATACAGAATGGCTTTTGCCGACCACTCACAGATAGTTCTCGGTCCGAGCGACCTTGTAGTTCTCTCGGCAAGTCCGATACCCGGTAACGAAAAGCTGGTCGGAAGAATAATCAACGAGCTTACCAAGAACGGTGTCAGCGTTCTTCACGACGCCGTTGCCGAGGTACACGTATCGGGACACGCCTGTCAGGAAGAAATAAAGCTTATGCAGGCGCTCGTCAAGCCGAAGTATTATATGCCCGTACACGGCGAATACAGACATCTCGCCGCAAACCGCGCTCTCGCGCAGGATATGGGTATCGACGACAGCCGTATATTCCTCTCGGACATCGGAAAGGTGCTTGAGATAGACACCAAGGGCGCGAGATTCGCGGGTACCGTTCCCGCGGGTAAGGTGCTGGTAGACGGCTACGGAGTGGGAGACGTCGGAAATATCGTTCTTCGCGACAGACGCCACCTCGCGCAGGACGGACTTATCGTCGTGGTCGCGTCGGTGGACATAGAGGCAGGTCTGCTTCTCTCGGGCCCCGACATAGTATCGCGCGGATTCGTTTACGTCAGAGAGTCGGAGGAGCTTATGGAGGAGGTCAAGCAGGTTGCGCTTGACGCGATAAACCGTTGCCTTGACAGAAAGAGGGCTGTTGACCGTATGGAGCTTAAAAACGCCGTCAAGGACGACCTTTCAAAATACCTCTATTCCAAGACAAAGCGTAAGCCGATGGTGCTCCCCGTCATTATGAATTTGTAAAAATTTATAAAAAAGCATAAAAAACAAGCTGATATCTCCAGAAAAATTAAAGATTTTAACGAAGTTTCGAAATTGTTCATACATTGTTCAAGAAATCATCACTCAAAAATAGTATAATATTTAAGTTATATTAAGAGTGAGAGAAATCGCACTCAATAAACGGCGGAAGCCGATGCCTACGCCGTTTTTGTTAACAAACTTAATAAAACAAAGGATAAAGGTGAACCCTATGGGAAAATCTAACAGAGTAAGAGCCGAAAGAGCTTCAAAAAGTCTTTCCGCTCCCGTAAAAATCAAAACAAAAAAGAAAACAGGAATGCCTCTTTGGCTTAAAACGCTTATCGCCGCAGTAATGGCACTTGTCGTTCTCTGCGTTTGCGTGTTCGGCATTCTCTCCGCTAACGGAGTTATTATGCGTTACAGAAGTGCGCTCAAGAGCGACCACTTCAAGGTTTCCGGAAATATGATGTCGTATTACTACTATACGCAGTATCAGAGCTTCCAGAGCCAATATTCGAGCTATATGTCATATTTCAGTCTTGACACCTCGAAATCTCTCAAGGAGCAGCAGTTCGGCGATTCCACATCAGGAAACGCATACGAGACATCCTTCCTCGGAGAATTCGACGGAACTTGGCACGACTACTTTATGAGTAAAACGACCGAGCAGACAGAACAGATACTTATTTACTGTGAGGAAGCCTACGAAAGAGACATAACTCTTGACGACGAGGATATAGCGGAGATAGACGAGAGCCTTGAGACTCTCAAGACCACGGCTGCCACTTACGGCTATTCCCCTAACGCCTACACCGCTAATATGTACGGCGCGGGTGTCAGCGTAAACGATGTCAAGAAGGCAATGAAGCTCTCCAAACTCGCTGAAAAGTGTATGCTTGAGCTTCAGGATGAGATTCTTGAGGGTATATCCGACGGAGATATACAGACAAAGTACAACGAAAATAAGTCAGATTTCAACATTATCGATTATTCCTACTACACCATTGAGGTTAAGTATGAGGATATCGCGACCGAGATTCTCGGAAGCGGTTATTCCGAGGCTGAACTCAAGGAGTCGGCTGACAAGGTTCTTGAGGACTACAAGCACCACATCGAGGAGGCTAAAGCTGTAGCCGAGAAGATGAAGGCATCCAAGTCGGTCGGTGAATTCAACGAGTATCTCTACAATTACCTTGCCGATAAGTACTACGACGAAGAGATTGAAAAAATCAGCGTAGCTGACGATAAGATACCCGAAAGCGACAACGACAAAGAGACAATAAAGAGTCAGCTCATCAAGGCGGTTGTCAGCGACATTCTCGCGGACCTCGATAAAACCGCTGCGGATTCGGTAAACAAGGACGGCAAATATACACTTTATTCCTGCGAGGTATCCAAGGAATACGCTACCGCTATAGATTCGCTTAAGACAAAGGTATTCGACAGTGTTCTCGCCGACAAGGGTACATACCTTGTTGAAAAGGCAACCTTCGTTGAGGACGACGTCTTCTCCGAGTGGGCATTTGAGGACGGAAGAAAATCTGGAGAAACAAAGATGATTCTCGAGGGCGACGGCGCCGAGGGCGAGGTATCCGACGATGAAGGCTTCTTCACCATTTCGGTTTACTTCCTCACCGAAGCACAGCGTTGCGACGAAACACTCACAAAGAATATAATCTATATGGTATTCACCGACAAGGAGCTTGCGGAGGATGCTATCGCAAAGTTCGAGGCGGGTGAGATATCGGCAGAGGCATTCGAGGAAATAGCTCACGACATCGGGGCTGACGCGCACAACGAATACGATGATTACACCAAGGGTGCTCTCGGAGTTGACGCGTTTGACAAGTGGCTCTTTGCTGACGACACAACGAAGGGTGATTACACCAAAACCCCCATCGCCGCGGATGACAGCTCCTATGTTGTAGCTTACTACCACGACGACGGCAAACCCGCTTGGAAGGTTACCGTTGAGGAGACCATCTTCGGAGAGCGATTCGAGGAAAAATATAACTCTATGACAGAGGCATACACCGTCACCGTAAAGGACAATGTTCTGAAAAAGATTGGTGACTGATAATTAAAAATAAAATGGCATGGAAATCTCCGTGCCATTTTATATCCTTATATGTTAAATTTTGAGGTATTATAATGGTACTTGATTCAAAGCAAACAACTGTGGCTTACCGTTGTCCGCATTGCGGCGCGGGAGTTATGAGCGCGGTCGGTCTGTTCGCGCTCACAGCGGATATGATAAAGCTCAAATGCACCTGCGGAGAGAGCGAGATGAGCGTGGTATACTCAAAGGATGGTAAGCTCCGTCTGACAGTTCCTTGCATTCTCTGCCCCAATCCGCACAGCTTCACGGTCAATTCATCGGTCTTTTTCAAAAACGACCTCTTTCTGCTCCCCTGCCCCTATTCCGATATAAACATATGTATGATAGGAGAAGAAAACAAGGTCAAGGCAGAACTTGCGAGAACCGAGCTTGAGCTTCTTGATTTGCTTGAGGAGCACGGTATAGATAATTTTGATATCTTCCATCAGGAGCAAACGCTCACCGACCCGCAGATTCTCGATATAATTCTTTTCGTTATAAACGACCTTGACGCGGAGGGCAAGATATTCTGCAAATGTGAGGATAACGAGGAAGGCGATTATGAGGTTGAAATGACTTCGGAGGGCATAAAGGTAAGCTGCAAAAAGTGCGGTGCCTCCAAAATCATCGCTTCCAATTCACTTATCAATGCCCACGAATTTCTCAACTGCGAAAGCTTGACACTTGAATAATTCAGACAAACACAAAAAGGAACCGAGCCACAGGCTCGGTTCCTTTTATTTTGTTCAAAGCTCAACAAGCTCCGCCGTGGCGAGAAGCTCCTTTGACCTATCCATAATACGTTTGAAATTTTCAGTGCCTACTCGTCGCTCAAGCCTTGCAAATGCCTTATACGACGATTTTTCGGAACCGTGGAGATCGCTTCCAAGCGCACACACGTATCCGCCGTCAATATAAGCCATCATCTTTTTTCTTGAGGCGTGTGTGACAAGAGATTCCGCATTTACCTGCGCCATAGCCCCCATAGCTATGAGAGTGTCTATCTTATCCTCATAGCGCTTCATATAGCGGTCTATATGCGCCAGAATGACATTATATCCGTTATCAATGAGATTTTTCACTGCCTCAATCTGCAATCTTTCCCATTCGCCGCAAGCCGGCATCTCCAGCAAAAGGCATTTGGTTCCTCGGATACAAAGCTTGTCTATGTCTGGCATCCTGTCTATCGTCTCACAGGCAAGTACCTCGGCTCCTATCGCAACAGAGATACCAAGAGTATTATCGCCAAGCCTTGCGCGTATAGCCTTTACAGACTCGTCCACATCATTGACGTAATCGCTTGTCCTGTGTATGTGTGGGTAAAAATGCGGGGTTGCGACCGCCAACTCGACCTTGTTTGCGCACATTATCCGAAGCTGCTTTTCCGATTCGTGAGAATCCGCGCAGCCGTGGTCGATAGCGGGAAGGATATGCGAATGAAAATCAATTATCAATCAGCTTCACCCCTTCTGCTTTACGATTTTGGGCTAAATCAGGAATTCTTTTGCTTATTGTAATTACTGTACTTACTGTATTTACCGTATTTGCTGTATCTTCCGTACTTGCTGTAACCGGTCTTCTTATACTTACTTGCGAAGATACCGTCCTTGAGATTTACGTCACTGAGAACTATTCCCGCGATATTCGCGTTCACCTTCTCAAAGTTATCTATTATCTCGGAAACTCTTACGTAATCGGAAACATTAGCTCTTATAACGAAGATATATCCGGACATAATCGATACAACAGAGAGCGCATCCGCAACAACTCCAACGGGCGGGAAGTCGATGAATATGAAATCGTATTCGGATTTCAATTCGTTGATAAGCTCCTCAAAACGAGAGCTGAGTATAAGCTCGGAGGGGTTGGGCGGAAGATGTCCGCTCGGGATAACATCAAGATATCCGTTATCTGTTTTGAATATAGCCTCATTCTTGTCCTTTACCATTCCAACGAGAATCTCGCTGAGTCCCACCGACTCTTTCGGATATCCGAAGAATGAAT
>JAFTHJ010000214.1 GCA_017457465.1 Clostridia bacterium
CCTGCGAGGTTTTCGCGGTACTTGTCAAGCTTGGCGCGTTCGGCGTCGACAACGGCAGCGGGTGCCTTCGCTACGAAGCCTTCGTTGGAGAGCTTCTTTTCGATTCTCTCTATCTCACCTAGAAGCTTTTTCTGCTCTGCCTCAAGTCTTGCTTTCTCCTTCTCTGTGTCCACGAGGTCGGAGAGGGGAAGGAATACGGTAGCGGAGTCGGTGATTATCTGAATCGTGTTATCTGCCTCGATAACTCCGTCAAAGCTCTCGGCAACCTCTACCTCTGAAGCCGAGGCGAGTCGCTTGAAGAATACGGCGGAGCGCTCATTGAAGGAGTCGTTATACTTTGTCGCGATATAAACCTTTGCCTTGCGCGAGGGAACTACGTTCATCTCGTTACGACGTGCGCGGATAGCCTTGATGGCGGCGATAACTCTCGCCATATCCTCGGCATCAGCGTCAAAACAGAGAGCACTGTCATATGCGGGATAAGAGGAAATCATAATGCTCTCGTCAGTGTGCGGCAGAGACTGATAAATCTCCTCGGTTATAAAGGGCATAAAGGGGTGGAGCAGCTTGAGTGTGCCTGTGAGAACATAGGCGATAACATTCTGTGCGGTGATGTTTTCTGCCGTATCCTTCTCGGAGAGACGAGACTTGGAAAGCTCGATATACCAGTCGCAGAAAACGTCCCAGGTGAAGTCATATATAGCAGCCAGAGCCACACCTACCTCGAACTTATCGAGAGCTGTTGTTACGTTATCAACAAGCTTGTTGAACTCGTTAAGAATCCACTTGTCCTCTTTCGCAAGTTCAGATGCATCGGGAAGCTCTATTTCGTCTATTGTGAGGTTCATTCTCACAAATCGGGAAGCATTCCAAAGCTTGTTCGCAAAGTTTCTTGCGGACTCGATTTTCTCGTCGGAGAAGCGCATATCGTTTCCGGGGGAGTTGCCCGTCGCGAGAGCGTACCTGAGTGCGTCCGCTCCGTACTTGTCTATAATCTCAAGCGGATCTATGCCGTTTCCGAGAGACTTGGACATCTTTCGTCCCTGCGCGTCACGCACGAGTCCGTGAATAAATACAGTACTGAAGGGTTCCTTGCCCATATGCTCAAGTCCCGAGAATATCATTCTCGCAACCCAGAAGAAGATTATGTCATATCCCGTAACGAGAACGCTTGTGGGATAGTATTTCGCGAGATCCTCGGTCTGCTCGGGCCATCCGAGTGTGGAGAAGGGCCAAAGGGCAGAGGAGAACCACGTGTCGAGAACGTCGCTTTCCTGATGTACTGCAGCTCCGCACTTGGGGCAGACGGTGATGTCGTCCTTGGAAACTGTCATCTCCCCGCAGGAGTCGCAATAGAATGCGGGAATACGGTGTCCCCACCAGAGCTGACGGGAAATACACCAGTCGTGAACGTTTTCCATCCAGTTTATATAGGTCTTACTGAAGCGCTCGGGCTCAAACTTGACTCTTCCATCGCGAACGACTTCAAGAGCGGGTTTTGCCAAAGGCTCCATCTTAACGAACCACTGATTTGAGGTTATAGGCTCAACTGTAGTCTTGCAGCGGTAGCAGGAGCCGACGTTGTGAGCGTGGGGAACTGTCTTTATGAGGTATCCCATAGCCTCAAGGTCAGCGACGAGAGCCTTACGGCACTCATATCTGTCCATACCCTCATACTTACCCGCGTGAGCGTTCATGGTCGCGTCGTCGTTCATAACCTTTATCTGCTCAAGGTTGTGTCTCTGACCGACAAGGAAGTCGTTGGGGTCGTGAGCGGGGGTTATTTTAACGCAGCCTGTTCCAAAGCCTATCTCAACATAATCGTCGGCAATTACGGGAATCTCTCTGTTTACAATAGGAAGAATAAGTGTCTTTCCGATAAGGTGCTTGGTAGCCTCGTCGTCGGGGTTTACCGCAACAGCCGTGTCACCGAACATCGTTTCGGGACGTGTGGTAGCCACCTCAACATATCCGTCCTCGCCCTTTATGGGGTACTTGATATGCCAGAAGAAGCCTTCCTGCTCGGAATATTCAACCTCGGCATCCGAGAGCGCCGTTACGCAATGGGGACACCAGTTGATTATTCTGTTTCCTCTGTATATAAGTCCCTTGTCGTAGAGGTTTACGAATACCTCTCGAACTGCCTTGGAGCAGCCCTCGTCCATTGTGAAGCGTTCACGCGACCAATCGCAGGACGCACCGAGCTTCTTAAGCTGACTTATTATGCGGTTGCCGTACTGGTGCTTCCAGTCCCAGACTCTCTCAAGGAATTTCTCACGTCCGAGGTCATAGCGGGTGAGTCCCTCGTTTACTCGGAGCTGCTCCTCTACCTTTATCTGTGTAGCGATTCCCGCGTGGTCTGTTCCGGGAACCCAAAGGGTGTTAAATCCCTGCATTCTCTTGTATCTTACAAGAATATCCTGAAGTGTTTCGTCAAGAGCGTGTCCCATATGGAGCTGTCCTGTGACGTTTGGAGGGGGAATAACAACAGAGAAATGTGGAGCGGGATTCTTGGCGTCGGGGGTGAAATAGCCCTTCTCCGACCAGTTTTTGTATATTCTGTCCTCAAACTCGGAGGGGGAATATACCTTTGGCAATTCATGATAGGAATTCATAGTAACTCTCCTTTTATATATAGAAAAATTAAAAACAAAATAAAAAGCTCCACCACCCATATCAGGGCGTGGAGAACGCGGTACCACCTGATTTTGCACCGAAGCGCACACTCAAAAGCCGTAACGTGGCGACCGTTATGGACTACTCAAAATTTCGCCCATACCGCTCCGCGGCGACTTCGGCAATACCCGCCGCAGACTCCCACCAACCGTCTGCTCTCTGTGCGCGAGGCTCTTGCTTACTACTCCGCTTCAATGCGTTTAGAGTAGTATACCACAATTTTTTTCCAAAGTCAAGAATTTTAGATTTCTTTTTTGAAAAAATACAAAAAAATCAAAAAAGCTATTGACAAAATAAAGAGTATCTGTTATAATAACAAAGTCGTCAAGTTAATATGCTGGTATGGCTCAGTCGGTAGAGCACGTCATTGGTAATGACGAGGTCATCAGTTCGATTCTGATTACCAGCTCCAAAAATCCTGCACACAAGTGCAGGATTTTTGCTTTTAGAAAAAATCACGGCGGGAGCGCAGCTCCCGCCGTTTTTGTTTTAG
>JAFTHJ010000215.1 GCA_017457465.1 Clostridia bacterium
ATTCTGTCGAGAAACATCAATTTCTTTGGCGCGGAGCTTGTTTATGAGGAGCCCGACAATATACTTTCGAGCGACGAATACATCGAAAAGATGCATAAGCTTGGTAAGAAGCTGTGGATAAACGCCATAGTATTCGACCATAAGAGGGTTCTTGCAGGGGGACATACAGACGACCTTGCAATGATAGAGAACCCTGACGACCATTGGGGCTGGATGGCAGATAAGAAGTATGATATCATACAGACGGATTGGCCCGCCCAGCTTCGCTATTATCTTGAAAAAAGCGGTAAATACAATAAAAAATAATCTTGTATTGACTTACCGTGCTTGATTGATGATAAAACGGTATGTATTTTTGTTTGAAATAACCGAGAACTCGCTAACCAAAGTTTGCCCCTCGTTGTCATTCTTGAGCGTAAGCAAAGAATCAAGAGGGAGGAGCCTGTGGGCGCGGCTACCGAAAGGGAAAACAAACATTATATAGGCCCACCGTAAAATTATCAAAAAGCACAAAGGTCTCCGCTTATAATAAAAAATAAAAAAAGGAGAAAAACAGATGAGAAAGACACTCAAAATCTTGTCCATTGCTCTCGCGGCAGCTCTGCTCGTTACTCTCTGTGCTGTGTTCTTTGCATCAAACACAGAAGTTGATGCGGTTGACTACAATACGGGCGATTTTGCCGTTAATGGTAGCGGCGGAAGAGACTGGAATAATTTCATCTTCAATGGTACTTCGTATCCTATTGACAAAACCGTTACCAATTGTGCGGGAACAATTACCGTTGACGGCACAGTTTACCATCTTATTGCCACCTCCAATCAGCTTAAAGGTACTTTCCTTAGTGATTCGGCGGCCCAGAATATCCTTATCGCGTGTGATATAACATTTGAAACGCCCAGTGCTATAAATAATACTGTGGGTGATGTTATAGACGGGTTGGGACACACCATAACCTTCAGTAACGCGACTAAAGGTTGGTTTAACAATTTCAAGGGCGATGTTAAGAACCTTAACTTTGCGGGTGAAATCGCTCTTACTAATCATGGCGCTCCTATTGCGACATGGTTCCAGGGGGGTACAATCGACAAGGTTGTTAACAATGCAGACATTCCTTGCGATTTTTCAAAGCAGACCAATAATGACGGTTCTGAAAATGCTGCGTTTGGTGCGTATGTCGGTGGTATCGTAGGAAGAACGCAGGGTGTTACAACAATTTCAAACTGCGAAAACAATGGAGATATTTACATAGTTGACGCAGATACCTTGAATACACACGCTCGTCTTGGCGGTATTACCGCATATTGCCAGACATCTAAGCTTACCGTTATTAATTGTAAAAATACGGGAGATATTTCTCACCCCAGAGCTACAGCCAATATGGTTGCAGGTCTCGTTGCGGGTATGAAGAGTGAGCTTGAAATTAGCGGTTCTTCTAATAGCGGAAACATCACATCGAATTATTTGGCGGGTGGAATTGCCGGAACAACAGATGCTTCTTCAATAAAGGTAACAATTAACGATTGTCACAATACCGGAGATGTTACAGGAGTAAATAAGACTGCGGGTATTGTTGCGCATGTGTCTGGTGCATGTTCTATGGAGGATTCTTCCAACAGCGGTTCTGTCTACTCCAGCGGAGCTATTGCTTCCGGACTTGCGGGACAGCTTGCAGGTACATCGACTGTTACGGGTTGTTCTAACACAGGAAGTATTAGCGGTCCGAAGAATAATACTGCGGGAATTGTTGGACAGTCTGCTAATATAACCATAAGCGGTTGTACTAATGGTTCGCAAACAGATGCTACTAAGGGCGTAATCGACGGCGCATCTAACACGGGTGGTATTCTCGGTTATTCGGGCGGTACTCTCGATATGGACAATTGTGTAAACTACGCAAGTGTTACAAGCTCGAGTGCGGCAGGCGGACTTGTTGGTAAGCTTCACGGTAATACAACTATAGATAATTCTCAAAACTGGGGAGCTATCACTACTACAGGTTCTAACAATGTTAACGATGCTAATGCAGGCGGCGGACTTGTTGGCGGTTGCAGAACAAGCTCTACCTTCAAGATTACAGGTTGTACGAACAACGGTGATGTAACAAGTGCAAAGACCGCATATGTCGGCGGTATTCTCGGTACTTATGCAAGAAATAATCCTAACATTACAATAGATAGTTGTGTTAACAACGGTGATGTTATTCTTGCGGCAGAGTCTCAGAGATTCTGTGCGGCAGGCGGAGTTACCGCAGGACCTGCGGCATACAATCTTTACTCGAATAATGCTGTTATGAACCCTACCGTAACTATTAAGAACACAATAAACAACGGAAATATCATTTGTCAGGGTACAGCAAATGTGGATGGTGAAAACGCATATAGCGATATCGCAGGTATTATCGCAAGAACAGGTAAAGCGGCTACATATACCCACGATACAGCAGGAGAAGTAACTACTTCTATGGTTGTTGTTATCGAGAATTGCGTAAACACAGGTGATATGATAGATGCTTATCCTGCAACCTCCAGCGCAGCTGGTATCATTGCAAGAATTGAGGTTACCGAGGAGAACAGCTCTGTTACAATTACAAACTGCTACTCCACAGGTGCGTTTGACCTTGCAAGCGGTAAGGGCGCTAACGCTCTTGGAAATGATATCACAACATCCAATGTAACCGTTTCCAACTACTTCTACCTCAACGGCACGGACGCTGACTTCGCAGAGTCCACCGAGCAGGTAAGCGAAGCTGCTATGGCTGGTGGATACGTTGCATACAAGCTTGGTTGGGGACAGAAGATAGGCGTTGACGCGGCTCCCGTTCTCGGAAGCACAGACACCGTCTATGCTGTAGCCCTCAAGGCAACAGCCGAGGGCGAAGCTCTCGCAACAACCTACTCCAACACAGACGCTGATAAGCTTATCGCACTTGCTCACGTAGGCGTTCAGAAGAGAGAGGATGTAACAGGTTACAGAGTTCTCACATCTATCAACGCTTACGACTATGAGGTTCTTAAGGCTGCGGATGTTCAGTTCCAGCTCGGAACACTTATCACAGCTGATAAGTACGGTGTTTCCACCTACGAAGAGCTTCAAGCAGCAGGTAAGCCTTGCATCATAGTTACCGCTATTGACGGTGCTTGGTACGATACGACTGATTCGGCTAACACATTCGCAGGTTCGCTCCTTCAGATTAAGGAAGCTAACCGTGATATGGATTATGCTGTAAGAGGCTATATCGAAATTGACGGAACTATCATCTACACAGACGAAGTGGTCGTTTGCTATAACGACCTCGTAGCGTAAGAGAATCGAAAGGGAGGAATTAAAATTATGAAAAATACATATATGAAGCCCGAGCTTTTGGTAACTCTTATCGATATCAAGGACGTTCTCACACTTTCAGGCAACAACGTTGAAGATCAGCCTGATAACGACCAGGGCGCACTTGACGCAGATTGGCTTTGATGGTTAAGGCTAAAGCTAAATAATTATACGGGGCTATCCCGTAAAAAGGATAGCCCCAACTTAAAAACGCGCGTTATCTTTTGTCTATAAGGGCAGTGCGGGCCGACTGTCCTTATAGACAAAAAACAGAACCACCGCCGTAGGCGGTCGGTTTGCTCCTCCGAGGCGCAGGTGTACGGAGAAGCAAACCAATCTCTTACGGAGACTAATAAAAACATTTTGAAAAGAGGAACAAAAAATGAAACTTTTTATTGACACAGCAAATGTAGACGAGATCAAAGCCGCAGCCGAGCTTGGCGTAATCTGCGGAGTAACGACCAACCCCTCGCTTATCGCGAGAGAGGGCAGAGTATTCGAGGAGGTTATCGAGGAGATAACATCTATCGTAGACGGTCCTATCAGCGCGGAGGTAGTAGCGCTTG
>JAFTHJ010000216.1 GCA_017457465.1 Clostridia bacterium
GCACGGAATATCTTATCGTAAAGGTCTCAACCGCCAGAGGCGCTATACCGCTTGAGGAGGCTTCGGTAAATATCCGCGGAGCGGCTCCCGAGCAGACAGATATCATTTATTCACTCAAAACCAACAGAGACGGCGCGACAGAGCGCGTACCTCTCCCGACTCCCGCAAAAATACTCTCTCAATCCCCCGACGCTCAAAGTCCTTACGCACTCTACAGTATAGACGTATTCAAGGAGGGATACGCGGATATTTCCCTGAACAATGTGGCGGTCTTTGACTCTATAACCTCTATTCAACCCGCGATAATGATACCTCTCGCCGCAAACAGATATTCCGATTCATACGAAGCGACCTCAAGCCGCTCTCCGTCCGACAGTGAAAATCAATCGGGAGGTGAATGATTTGAACGCGAATATTCCCTTTATTCCCGAGACCGTAACCGTACATCTCGGCGCACCATCCTCAAATGCGGAAAACGTAACCGTTCCATTTATCGATTACATAGCGAATGTAGCCTCAAGCGAGATATATCCCACCTGGCCCGAGAACGCCATACGCGCCAATATATACGCGCAGATATCCTTTGCGCTTAACAGGATATACACAGAATACTACCGCTCACGCGGATACAATTTTGATATAACGAACTCGACGGGCATCGACCAGTCCTTTGTTAACGGCAGAGATATTTTCGAGAACATCTATCAGATAGTAAGTGAGATTTTCAACGATTATATCTCCAGGCAAGGGAATGTCGAGCCGCTTTTCGCACAGTATTGCGATGGCGTTGAGGTTATGTGCAACGGACTTTCACAGTGGGGCACTGTCGACCTCGCAAACCAAGGTCTATCCCCCTATGAGATACTCACCTATTATTACGGTGACGATATCGACATTGTGAGAGACGCTCCCGTGCGCGGTATCACCGAGAGCGCACCCGAACGCCCTCTGCGTCTGGGAAGCGCGGGAGATTCGGTAAGGGCGCTTCAGATAAGACTCAACCGAATCTCCGACAATTATCCGTCAATTCCCAAAATAGCCATTCCCGACGGTGTTTTCTCATACGACACGGAGGAAGCCGTCCGAAAATTTCAGGAGGTCTTCTCGCTTACCCCCGACGGTATTGTGGGCAAGGCAACCTGGTACCGTACACAGTTCATATACAACGCCGTAAAACGCCTCAACGAGCTTGATTCCGAGGGAATATCTCTTGACGAGGTAAGCGACCAATACGACGATTCTCTCGTGCCCGGTGCCGAGGGAGTTGAGGTCGCAAATCTTCAATACCTCATAGACTACCTTTCGGCGTTTTACGATACCGTACCCTCGATAACAGTAGACGGAATTTACGGCGCGGCAACAGAAAACGCCGTAAGAGCGGTTCAGCAGACCTTTGGGCTTCCCGTGACAGGCAGACTTGACCTTGACACATGGGAGACGATTTACAGAACCTATCTCGGGTTTGTTTCTACCATACCTCTCAAATATGTCGAGGGGAATGTTGTTCCCTATCCGGGTGTTCCTCTGCGGCTCGGCTCATCGTCGGACGCCGTGACTCTGCTTCAGGAATATCTGAATTTCGTGGCTACAGTCTACACCGAGATACCGACCATTCCCGTCACGGGATATTTCGGAACGCAGACACAGGCGGCGGTACTTGCTTTTCAGCGGCTATTCGGAATAGCGCAGACTGGTACGGTCGCCGCCGCGACCTGGCTGGCTCTTACCACTATATACAGCGACCTCTTCAACGGCTCAAGACTTAACGACGGTCAGTATCCCGGATACGACGTAGGCGCGTGAAAGGCAGGTAATTATGGAACACAGCACTCAAAGAGACGCCATAAGAAATATTCAAAGATATCTGCGACAGCTCTCATATACCGACTCAAGTATTCCCTCCCCTCCGATTGACGGCATATTCGACGATGTAACAAGAAACTCGCTCACCTCATTTCAGCGGAGCGCCTCTCTGCCGCAGAGCGGTGTTGCCGACAGAGAGACATTTTCAAGGCTTTACGAGGCATACCTCGCCTCTCTCGCGCTCTATTCCCCGCCGCTATCGCTCAACCTATTTCCGAGAACGCCGGACGGTTATTCGGTTTCGGCGGGAGACGAGTTTTTCCTCGTCGGTATAATCCAGCTTCTCCTTAACGAATTGAGGATAATTTACGATTCATTTATCCCGCTCGTAATAAGCGGCATATTCGATGAAGCCACAGAGGCGAATATCTCGGATTTCCAGAGTAAGAACGGTCTTGCCGCCAACGGTCGCGTGGATAAGGCGACCTGGGATAGCCTTGTGAGGGCATATAACAATTATACCGCCGATTATGTAAGATAAAATAAAACCAAGATAAATAATCCTCGGGGATAAGGTCAATAATCAATTATCATAAATCAAAGCATAGAAAGTAAAGAAGGTCTGTATTATGTCAAACAGATTTACACAAAAAGCGCAAAACACCCTCCTTGCCTGTCTTGAGATAGCGCAGGAGATGGGACACACATATATCGGAACCGAGCATATCCTTCTTGCTCTTGCGAGTGAGGAGGA
>JAFTHJ010000217.1 GCA_017457465.1 Clostridia bacterium
CCGTTTTCCCAAAGGTATCTGACTATCTCCTCGGGAGTGGTGATATCGTAAACGCGGATATATCCAGCCTCGTCCTCCTCAACGCGGGAATACTTACAGCCGAGAAGCATTTTAGTTCGGTTCATCTCTGACGATTTGAGTGCCACATAGGTTCGGCAACTCTCGTCAAGCTCGGCGGCGGTCATCTCGACTATCATTTTTCCGTGGCGGATGATTCCGTAATGAGTCGCGACCTTCTGAAGCTCACCGAGAAGATGAGAGGATACGATAATCGAGCGTTCTCCGTCCTTGATAATATCAAAGAAAACCTCGCGCATAATTCTCATTCCGTCGGCATCAAGTCCGTTGAGAGGCTCGTCGAGAACGAGAAGCGTGGGCTCTCCGAGAAGCGCCATGGCGATACCGACTCTCTGCTTCATACCCAGAGAGCAGTTATTATATTTGTTCCCTGCCGCTCCCTCCATTCTCACGGTTTTGAGAACTCTGACCACCTCTTTTTCGGCATCCTTAATACGAAGATTTCTCGCCTGAAGCATCATATTCTCCCAGACAGTCAGTCCCGCAAAGCACCCGGGGGACTCTATAAGAACGCCCAGCTTCGCTCTGACATCCCCGTCTGTATAATCCTTACCGTAGAGCTTTATCGAGCCTCCGCTTGTGGGGATAAGACCGCATATCATTTTTTCGGTAGTCGATTTACCCGAGCCGTTCTCACCGATAAAGCCGTATATCGCGCCCATAGGGACGGTCATATCAAGTCCGCAGACAGCCTGCTTCGCTCCGAAATTCTTCGAAAGATTTTTTATTTCAACAGCATTCATTTCTCCGTCCTCCTTATCAATATACATCGCTCTTTGTGAGTATCCGTGTTCCGAGCAAATTATAAATCACCGTCCAAGCCGCGGAGACCGCGATACAGATGATAAGCGTCACGATATTACTCGACAGACTCGCGTTGACCGACGCTCCGTACAGAAAAATATTAAGGAACGCGGTAGGCAGAGAGAGGCTCTCGACAATAGCAGCCGCGCCTATTATAAGTATACCCGTACCGAAGAAAAACGAAGATGCAATCGAGATACCGAAATATTTTCTGAAAATTACATTCAGAAAAGTATAAAGACTCGCCCAGCCGAAGCTCATAATCATCTTGCCGAAAATGGCGAGAATGAGAGAGCCGACATTCACGGTAGTGTCATACCCTACGAGCAATCCTCCGACCGTTCCGCCGATAAGATAGCTCAAACACATACAGATGATAGCAAAGGAGCAAACAAGGCTTTTGGATATCATATAATCCTGCTTCTTCGCGTGAGTCGTGAATAGCTGCTTTACATAGCCCGACTTATAGTCGTGACCTATAAATATAGACACCATTATTCCGCCAAAAATGAACACCATATTCATATTGGCGTAATCGGCAATGCTCTCGATAACATAAAGCGATTTTGACGAGGCGATTATCTGCCACACGTTGGAATAAAGCGGCTCCATTGTGTTACCGCTCGCGTCGGGCATCATTGTCATAGCCGACACCATCGCGGGGATTATTGCCGCGATAGCGAGAAAAATATAGAACAGAGGGGTATGGAAAAGGCGGTAAAAGTCCACTCCGAGCATACCCTTGATTCGCTTCGCGAAGCTTGGAGATTCAAATTTCAACTCGTGCGTCATCTTATTCTTCCTCCTTTTGTGACATAAGCTCAATATAGTATTCCTCAAGTCCTATCTTGTTCTTTCTGACCTCGCTCACAACGTGACCGTTTTTCATCAGATAATCTACGATACTCTCGGTATTCTCAACATCATAAACGCGAAGATATCCGTCCTCCGCGCGGACTGTGTCAAATCTCTCTCGCAATACCGCTTCCGCTCCCGTCATATCAGCGGTTTTAAGTGATACGAAAACCTGTGCGCGGCTATCCATCTCGGCGGCGGAAAGCTCCATTATCATTCTTCCCTGACGGATAATTCCGTAGTGCGTTGCTATCTTTTCAAGCTCTCCGAGAATGTGAGAGGAAATAAGAACGGTACAGCCGTATTTCTGTGTTATATCCACGAGTATCTCTCTCATAATCCGCATACCGTCGGTATCAAGTCCGTTGATAGGCTCGTCCAGAATAAGAAGCGCGGGTTCTCCGAGAAGCGCCATTGCGATGCCTATTCTCTGCTTCATTCCGAGAGAGCAGCTCTTGAATTTTATATTGGCGTTATCCTCCATTCGCACTATCTCAAGCACTCGGCGGATTTCCTCATCGGGATTCTCAAGACCGAGATTTATCGTCTGCATACGAAGATTCTGGTATACGCTTGAGTTCGGGAAGCAACCCACGTTCTCAATCAACGCCCCCACGCGCACACGCACACCCGCGTCGGTATAATCCTTGCCAAAGAGCTTTATCTCTCCCTCATCGGGAACGAGATGTCCGCAAATCAGCTTCTCTGTCGTGGACTTACCCGAGCCGTTCTCGCCGATAAATCCGTATATAGCTCCCACGGGAACCGTCATATTGAGGTGGTCCACCGCATACATTCCGCGAAAGCTCTTTGATAGATTTCTTATTTCAATCGCGTTCATTTATCTTTCTCCTTTGTCCTTTTAAACAGCGGTAGCGAGCCGCATATCACGCCTCGCTCCGTTATTGATTTTTAGTTTTTCTTTGCAGCCTCGTAGCGCATCTCTGCCTCGGCAACTCTTTCGTTTGCCGCCGCAATTCGCTCGTCGCGCTCCTCTTTTGCCTTTTCCTCTCTCTGCGAGGGGCTCATATGAGCATCATCCCAGCTCTTCTTTGCGTCCGCCTTTGCCTTGGCGTAGGTGTTGTGAGCTCTGTTCTCCTCGAAATTCGCCTTTGCGTCCGCCTTTGCCGCCTCGAACTCCGCCTTGTCGACCTCGTGTTGAGCCTTGGCACTCGCCTTCATAC
>JAFTHJ010000218.1 GCA_017457465.1 Clostridia bacterium
ACAGAACCACACCGTATCCTACAATGTACATCATAAAAGAACTGAAAAATATGGGGTTTGGCGTTTGTATTACCTCGGATTGCCATAACTCAAAATATCTTGACTGCGGTTTTGACGAGGCGGCTGAGCTTCTGAGAGCTTGCGGTTTTCAAGAAAAGTTTATTTTTACGGAGGGCGGCTTTGTTGCCGTACCGCTGTAATTTGGAGGAACTATGTCTTTTTTAGCGCCTGTTATTATTTTGTTTGCCGTATTGGGAGCGATAGACTATGTTATAGGAAATAAATTCGGGATAGGTGAGGAATTCAAAAAAGCCTTTATGCTGCTTGGCACTATGGCGCTTTCTATGATCGGAATGATCGTAATAGCGCCGCTTATCGGGGATGCGCTATCTCCTGTGTTTGAGTTTACATATAACTTTCTTCATATTGAACCTTCGATAATTCCCGCATCTCTTTTTGCAAATGATATGGGCGGTGCCCCTTTAGCTAAGGAGATTGCCAAGAACCCAAGCGTTGGTATGTTTAACGCTTTAGTCGTTTCCTCTATGATGGGAGCAACTGTTTCTTTTACTATACCTCTTGCTATAGGAGTGGTCGGTAAGGATAAACACAGCGAAATGTTCCTTGGTTTTCTGTGCGGTATCGTGACGATTCCTATTGGATGCTTCGTATCGGGAGTGATTTGCGGAATACATATCATAAGTTTGTTGCTGAATCTTCTTCCTCTTTTGATATTTTCCATTATTATTGCATTCGGTCTTATAAAAGCTCCGAATTTATGCGTAAAGATATTTAAGATATTTGCAAAGTTTATGACGGTAGTCATAATGATAGGGCTTTTAATGGGAATCGTGAATTTCCTTTTAGGAAAGGAACTGATAAAAGGAATTGCGCCTATTGAGGAAGGCGCTATGGTGTGCTTCAACGCAAGCATCGTTATGTGCGGAATGTTTCCGCTTTTGAACATTATATCAAGACTATTGCAAAAGCCGCTTAAAATTTTAGGAGTAAAGGCGGATATAAATGAGGTGTCTGCCATAGGATTTATCTCCACCCTTGCTACCAATGTAACGACTCTCGGTATGATGGATAAAATGGACAAAAAGGGAGTAATGCTAAATTCCGCATTTGCTGTATCAGCGGCATTCACTTTTGCAGGTCACTTGGCGTTTACGGTAGCGTTTGATTCAAGCTATCTACTACCCGTCATCATTGGAAAACTTACGTCGGGGATTTTAGCTGTTATAGTTGCTGGGATTATTTATAAATTTAAAAGGGGAAATAATAAATGATCAGAAGAGAAGAAATAAGAATCAGAGATCCGTTTGTTTATACGGATTTTGAGAACAAATGCTATTATATGTACGGAACTACCGACCTTGTGGGCGATTGCGTTGATGCAAGAAATACATTTTCCGTCTACCGCTCATATGACCTTGAAAACTTTGAGGAACCAAAGGTGATATTCGACGGAGAAAAATGTGGCTTTTGGGCTGACAGAGATTTTTGGGCGCCCGAATTACATAAATATAACGGAATATATTATCTTTTCGGTAGCTGCAAGGCAGAAAACAAGCACCGTGCAACACATATATTTGTGTGCGACACACCCGACGGAGAATTTGTTCCGTTGACTGATACCCCTATAACACCCGCGGATTGGGAATGTCTTGACGGAACATTTTGGGTGGAGAACGATAAGCCTTATATCGTTTTTTCTCACGAATGGACACAGATAGGTGACGGTGAGATTTGGGCTATGGAGCTATCGAAGGATTTGAAAAAATCGGCAGGAGAGCCCTTTATGCTTTTTAGGGCATCAGACAATACAAATGTTAGCGAGCTAAACGGACATAGTGGCGCGTATGTTACCGACGGACCGTTTTTGTATAAAGAGGACGGAAAGATAAAAATGATGTGGTCATCGTTTTATAAAGGAAGATACCTTGTGCTTGATGCGTGGAGCGATTCCTTGCGAGGCGAATGGCAACACGGTGGAAGTCGCTTTGATTTTGATGGTGGTCACGCAATGCTCTTTAAAAAACTTGACGGAACCCAAATGATATCTCTGCACTCACCAAACATTGCAAATAAAGAAAGAGCGGCTTTTTTCATGTTTAGCTGATAAAACATGCAAGTAATATCGACCGACAGCGAACTGAAAGTGTATATCCAAGAAGGCTTACGCCAAAACACGGGAGGAATGCGAGGGAAAACTCGCAGAGCTGCTAAAGACGATGAAAGCGAGACCGTTAATGGCGGTGAGTATATGTGTTTTGTAAATTTTAAAACTTGTTAAAGGGGCTGTCGCATTTAGATGCAGAAGTCGTGGTTTGGCTCTCGTCGGCGTACAAAGGTACGCCAGAGAGCCAAAACGCGGCTAAAAAATACACATAAAAATTGAAATTCGTATGAATTTCTACCTAAAAACCACTCCCACCATCGAATTTCTAACGGTGAGAGCGGTATCTTTACTTTTTATTTATTCGTGTATTTTTGTTATGCGCTAAATGCGACAGTCCCTTGTTTGAAGCTTACTGTGTTTTTTCGTATATTTACAGGTTCAGAAAATCCCGTCTGTATTTTACACCAAAGAATTCCGCAAGGCGTACCATTTCCTCGTCCTTGATGGTATTTACTCTTGGGAGATGCGCGGTGAGCATATAAATCTGTGCCGCCTTTTCAACTGTTTCAATAAGTCCGAAGGTCTCGTCCATTGTCTTTCCTGCGCCGTAAATTCCGTGCATGCCCCATACGACAAGGCGGAATTCTTTCATTTTCTCTGCAGTTGCCTCGCCTATCTCATTTGTTCCGCAGAGCATCCAGGGAAGAACGCCCACTCCGTCGGGGAATACAACGATGCACTCGGTGCACATTTCCCACAGGGTGTGAGTGAATTTCTTTTCGTCAAGCTCGTGAACATAGTTCATAGCAAGTGTGTGAGTGGGGTGAGAATGCATTACAACACGGTTCTCGGGGTCAACCGAAAGTCGCGCGATATGGCTCATAAGGTGCGCGGGAAGCTCACTGGTAAATCTGCCGCCATCGCTATATCCCCAAAGGAGCTCGGCGGTCCTTCCGTCCTCGGCGATACGAATTATGCCAAGGTTGGTTTCAGGATTGTCATAAACATTTTTGAAATATTTTCCTGTGCCTGTGACAATGAAAATCTTACCGACAAGGGCAGTCGCGTCAAATCCGAGAGGGATTGTGCGAATCACGCCCCTAACATCGAGATATTCCGCAACCTCATCATTCTCAAGCATATAGCTTATATTTCCGCCGTTGCGCTCGTCCCATCCGAGTCGGTACATATTTGCGCAGGTATTTCTCATTTCCGTTACAAAGGGAGCGTTAAATATGTTTTTCATCTTTTTGATAAAACCTCGTTTTCGTATTTTTTCACTTCTTCAAGATAGTTTGCCGTAACGCCCTCGCGCGTTAAAAATTCGTTCCACACCTCGCCGAAGGGCATAATTTTCATTTCTTCTTGCAGATACATTATTTCTGTAAAGTTGCTTTCATTCTGGAGCTTTTTTAGTATTGCATCGGGCTGAAGCATTGCAAACAGAAGTGCCTTCTGAACGCTTCTAACGCCCGTTACCCAAGCGGAGATACGGTTGATAGATGCATCAAAGTAGTCGGTGGCGATAAATACTCGCTCAAGCGCATGGTTTCTTACAATTTCCTTTGCGATTTCCTTGGTTTCTTCGTCAAAGATAACCACATGGTCGCTATCCCAACGCACTGCGCGAGTGATGTGGAGGGCAATTTTTTCATTAAAGAGAAGGAGAGAGGAAATTTTGTCGCTCACCACCTCTGTGGGGTGGTAGTGACCGTTGTCCATAAGGGGAGTTATGCCCTTGTAATCGGAGTAAGAAAGGCAGAATTCTGCCGAGCCAACCGTGTAGCTCTCAAGACCGATGCCGAACACCTTGGATTCAAGAGTTACATAAACCTTAGATTTATCATATGGGGTGTCAAGAATCTCGTCAAGCGATGCTTTGAATCTTGCTCTCGGAGAAAGTCTGTCGGCGGGAATGTCCTTGTAGCCGTCAGGAATCCAGATGTTCATAACGCAGGGGATACCCGTTTCCACCGCGAAATATTCTGCAATTTTAAGGCAGGCAATTCCGTGATTTATCCAATACTTTCTAACCTGTTCATTGGGAGAAGAAAGAGTAAGTCCATCCTTGACCATAGGGTGAGAGAAGAATGTAGGATTAAAGTCAATGCCCATATCCCTTGACTTGGCGAACTCCACCCATTTTGCAAAATGCTTGGGCTCGATTTGGTCTCTGCCAACCGATTCTCCGTCCTCGAATATTGCGTAGCAGGCGTGAAGGTTCAACTTTTTCTTGCCTGGGATAAGTGAGAATGCCTTATCGTAGTCAGCCATCAGCTCCTCTGGGGTTCTCGCTCTGCCCGGATAGTTACCCGTCGCCTGAATTCCGCCCGAAAGCGCATCCGGGCTGTCAAAGCCGCCGACGTCGTCTCCCTGCCAGCAGTGGACCGAGATCT
>JAFTHJ010000219.1 GCA_017457465.1 Clostridia bacterium
AACCGAGGGGCTGTACGCAGAGCCGCTCTCGGGCATAGCGACACTTAATGCCGCCTCTGTCATTTCCTTAACATCCTGTCCCTCGATTACGCAGCCGTACTCAAGAAACTCGGGATCGTTTACCGAATAAAACTTTATGTTCGGGTTTTCTGCTTTAAGTCTGTTCAACATATCCATTTCTCAATTTCCTTTGTTTGTGTTATGTTATAGAAGCTTCATACTGCTCCGCGATAAATTTTTCAAACGCGGGGAAAACAAGCTTCATTCCCTCGATATTAAGATGGCTGATGCTATTACCGTTATTGGTATAGTTCTTAAGGAAGTTACTGTCGGTAACATCAACGCCCGTAGCCGCTCTGTCCATTGCGTTAAAGCAAAGTACGCCCTTGTACTGACAAAGCTCAATCATTGCGTTTCCGTAAGGAAGATTCTGATGATAATACCACGGAGTCACGCAGATTATAAGCGCGTTCGGATATTTCTCCTTGACGCCATCAATAAGCTTATTGAGTCCGCCCTTGAAGGTAGTCGTGTCGGTATCGGTGTTATTACCTATCGGAACATTGTTATTGAAGTCGTTTCTTCCACCCTCTATAATAACGATATCGGGGTTATTATCGGGAAGCTTGGTATATCTGTTTACCATAGAATTGGAGTTAACATTCGCTATCGTCGTTCCGCCCATTCCGTGGTTGACAAAGCTCATATTGTACTTCTGACCGAGAAGCGCGGGCCATGTCCATCTCTTATCAATACCGTCGCCCTCAAAATAGCTGTCTCCGAGGAAGTTTATCGTCTTGCCCTCAAGGCAGGTATAGTTGGTCTTCCCCTTTGATTCCGCAAGCCAATCAATAAGAACCTTATTGACCTCACTGTATTTTTCGAGTGAGCTTGACTCACCCGTATACTCCATAGTTACGGTGGGATACTTTATAGTCGCTCCGTTGGTCGAGGTCTGTCCCGACTTATAGCAAAGTCTTATGTTCTCCCAGTTATTCGCGGTAACATAAGTATAGAGGATACTTCCGCCCGAATACTGCGACACAGCGGTTTTTTTTGATGGATGAGCATAGAAGCAATTGCTCTCGGGCGCCATCTCCCAGCGTCCGTTCGCCTCGTTCCATACAGAAAAAACGAGTATACTATCGTCCGCGGCACCCATAGCCGAGACCTTGAAGCTTATCTTGGTTCCCGCGTGAGTCACACGGATAATATCGGAATACGAGTATCCGCTCGCGTTTTCCATAAGCACACTCGACGCGCCATTATTCCACGGAGCGGCAACATAACCGCAATTCCAATTCACATCAAGCTCCATCTCTCCGTAAACTATCGGGGGGAGGGCTGTTGTTTGTACTGCCGTTGTAGTGGCTTCGGTCTCGCCCACTGTTGTAGTAGCGGCGGTTGTTTCCTCTGCGGATTCCTCTGTTTTATTACAAGCTGAAAAAATCATAACCATCACCAAAAACACGCATAAAATCGGAATAAATCTTTTTTTCATAGTACTTCCCTTTCTTATTTACTGAACCTTGCCCATTCTTCTCCGATAAATTTCTCGAATGCGGGAAGAACAAGCTTCATTCCATCAAGATTCAAGTGGCTTATATCTGTAGAGCTCAAGCAATATGTAGCCCTGAAGTTTGCGTCGGTCATATAGACCTTTGTCATTTCCTGATCCATAGCGTTGAAGCAAGGAATATTTCTCTGGGCGCAGACGTCAAGCACTGCCTGACCGTAATCCACGGGAACACATCCCACCGAATTCGCGTTTGCGGTATGCTTCCAGAGCGTTACACAGATGACAAGCGCATCAGGATA
>JAFTHJ010000220.1 GCA_017457465.1 Clostridia bacterium
CTCGCGTCTCTCCGCCGTATTCCCGAGTTTACCCAGCGCTCAAGAGAGGGCGGCTGGTATGAGGGAGAAATCTGGGAGGGACTTCTTGACCAGACCGTTGGAATCGTTGGATTTGGAATGATATCCAAGAGCTTTATGAAGCTTGGCAAGACATTCAGACTCAAATTCAAGGTAGTCGATAAGCCCTATATAACAGAGGAAGATAAAAAGGAATACGGATTTGAAACTGCGTCTATCGAGGAGATTTTCAGTACCTGTAAGATAATCTCGATACACTCGGCTATGACCGAAAAGACCTACCATATGGTCAATGAAAGACTTCTTTCAATGATACCCGACGGAGCGCTTCTCATAAATACTGCAAGAGGCCCCGTTATAGACGAACAGGCGCTCATTCGAGAGCTTGAGAAAAAGAGATTTAATGCGGTTCTTGACGTGTATGAGGCCGAGGAGCCTCTGCCGCTCGATTATCCTCTCCGACATCTTGATAACGTTATCTGTATCCCACATATGGGCGGTCCTACATATGACCGAAGACAGGTGGTTACTATGGCACTTGCCGACGATATCGAGAGCTTTTTCGGAGGCGGAGAGCTGAAGCAGGAGATATCGCAAAGCTATGCGTCCCGACAGACCTCGGCAAAATCCACGTAAGCTTTTTGTGAGCAGAGAGGATATTATATGCGTTATGTTATTGGACTTGACGTAGGAACAACAGGCACTAAAGCGGTTGTCTGCGACGAGCTTGGAAATATTTACGGTAAGGGATATAAGGAATACGACCTTGTTTTCGGAGACGGAGGACGAGTCGGACAGAGAGCGGAGGATTGGTATAACGCGGCTTCCTATGCCGTAAAAAAAGCTGTGAGCGATAGCGGAGTGGATAGCTCTTTGATAGAAGCTGTTGCTCTTTCCACACAGGGAGCGAGTATGCTCGCGGTGGATGAAAAATTCAATTCCTTGTGCGATGTCATCACATGGATGGATAAAAGCACACAGAAGGAGGTTGATGAGCTTATTGCCGCCTTCGGTGAGGAAAATCTCTACCGTAAGGCAGGATGGCCTCTTGGATGTGCCAACGATATTCCAAAGATACTCCATATCAGAGAGCATCAAACGGAAATTTTTGAAAAAGCGTATTCGTTTGTCTCAACACTCGAATATATGAATTTCCGTATGACGGGGAACAATGTTTCCGACCCCACCAATACCGCGATACGCTCCTTGATGGATATACAAAAGGGAGAATACGACGCGGATATACTTGATTATCTGGGGATTGATAAGAGTAAGCTTCCCGAGATAGCCCCCGCGGGTACTCTCGTGGGTACGCTTACGAAAGAGTGTGCCGATGCGTTCGGACTGGGTATTCACGTTAAGGTGATAAACGGTGCCCACGACCAGTATTGCGCTTCTATAGGCTCGGGCGCCGTCTCTGCGGGAGATATGCTCGTGGCAACGGGAACGACTTGGGTAGTGCTCGGTATTGCCGATAAGCTTATATACACGCCCAGCAGAGTCTCGCCGGGAATACATCCCGTTGAGGGACTTTACGGAGTTATGGCGAGTCTTGTAAGCGCGGGTTCGGCTCTGAAATGGTATAAGAACATAATAGGTATTGACTATTCTGATATAGATAAGGGCGCGGCATCACACCGTGATAGCGCGAAGGAGCTTTTGTTCGCTCCGTATCTCGCGGGAGCGGGATTCCCACACACCGATAGAAATATGAAGGCAAAGATATACGGACTTGAGCAGTCCCACGATAAATACGATATCGCTCTCGCTCTTATGGAGGGTGTTGCGTTTGAGTGCAAGACGGTGCTTGAGGAATATAAAAAGTTCGGTTGCGAGGTAAGTAAGCTGATAATGACAGGCAGAACCGCCCACAGCGATGTGTGGAGGGGACTCGTCCGCGATATCACAAATTGCGAAATACTCATAACCGACGAGCCCGATACCTGTTGTGTAGGCGCTGCTGTTATGGCGGCGGTCGGAGCGGGAATATACCCCGATTACCGTACGGCGGCAAATAAAATGGTCAAGGTTACACGGCGTGATATTCCCGTGGCGGAGAACGTGGAGTTTTATCGCGAAAAATATCAGAAATACATTAAAGCGTTTAATTAACCCATTGAAAGGATAAATGAAATGAAGAGAAAGATAAGGACTCCTTATTTTGAAATAGGAACGAAGAATTATATTTACGGAGATAAGGTTCTGGAATATGCTATCGCGGCGGATAAGGCGGCGGAGAAGTACGATATTGATGTGCTTTTCATCACATCTCCCATCGAGATTCGCAGAGTTGTTGAGAACACCAAGCATCTGATAGTTCTCGCACCCTATATGGACACCCTCCGTCCGGGCAGAGGAATGGCTGACATTCTTCCCGAGGGACTTAAGGCGGCTGGAGCAGAGGGCGGTGTGGTTAACCATTGCGAAAAGCCCATGTCGATACCCCAGATAAAAAAGACTATAGACCGTGCCAGAGAGCTTGATATGCTTGTCTTTGCCTGTGCGGATACGATAGCCGAGGCGAGAGCAATAGCCGAGCTTCACCCCGATATAATCAACCCCGAGCCGACCGAGCTTATCGGCGGCAGCGGCAGCGGCGTCAGCGATATGTCCTATGTTGCGGCATCGATAAAGGAGATAAAGAGTATTTATCCCGATATTATGGTCGAACAGGCAGCGGGAATAACCAACGGTGAGCAGGTATATCAGTTCATAATGGCAGGCTCCGAAGCGGCAGGTGCGGCGTCGGGAATTATGAACGCGGAGGATCCGATAGCAATGATAGATGAAATGATAGCCGCAACCAGACGCGCGGCAGACGATCTTGCAAAGCAGGGAAAGTGAGGAGACAAAATGGTATTCAAAAAAGCGATAAAGCTTCAGTCTAACGATAAGATATGTACATTCCATAACGTAACGGCACAGGCGAAGGAGGCCCTTGCCGAGTCAGGTATACAGAACGGCATAGTTGTGGTATATTCCCATCACACCACCTGTAGCGTTATCACACAGGAGTGCGCGTTTGATATGTCTATGACAGGACTTGAAACACTTCAGCAGGACCTTGTTGATGTGTTTGAAAAAATGGTTCCCACCTGTAGCAGAGAGGGAATATATCTCCATCCGGGTCCCAAGGCGCTCAAGTTTGCCGAGGAGCACGGAGAGGACGCGAGAGGTTGTCATAATACCGACGCGCACCTTATCTCGTCGATTATCGGAAGAATCCAGACTATAGTCGTTGACGACGGAAGTATGGATCTCGGAGATTTTGGATTTATCTATTTTATCGACTGGGATAAAACAAGAGCAAGACAGAGAACAGTACAGATAATGATAATCGGAGAGTAAGCAGAATAGCAAAATGCTTTGAGGTGTGCTGTCTTCGGTCAAATCGCCAAAAAGCAGGGCAAAATAAACAAAGATTTTTGGAGTATGTATATCTCGATGTAATCTTTGAATTGCCCAAAATCCGATTTTTTGGCAAAATGATGCCCAGAAATCTCTCAAAAACGAAAAAAACACCCCAAACGAAGAAAAATGGGGAAATCTAAACACACTTTGGGCGGTCAAATTAAATTAGGCATTTGTTTTGATTTTTGTGTAAATTTGACCAATATGTAAAAAAATGCCGCTTGACATTTGACCGCTTTTGTGTTATTATACAATCAACTTATTGATTTCTTTTTTGCCCGAGCTGATAATTAGGCAGGGGAAAAGAAGTCATAATTTGGTTTATTATAATATAACTAACCAGTTACTTAATTAAAAGGAGGATTTTTTATGAAAAAGGTACTGGCAATCGTATTGGCGCTTATGATGTTGATTCCGATGGCACTGGCAATTGTTCCCGCTTCGGCAGTGGACGCTGCGTCAGACAGCTACGTTGACCTCACGGCTGAATTCAATACGAAATCTTACGCAGTTGGTTCGGGCTTCTCGATAGCCGCAACTAACAACGCTCCCGCTAAAAAGAATGCGAACGCAGCTGCGGGAACTTATGCGGTCCTTCAGTATGCGGGAAGCGCAGACTACAACAAGAAGGATTACGATCTTTCCTACAATGTAAAGCTCGGCGCAGAGAACAAAGGTGAGACGATGAACCACCTGTATTGGCAGGATTGGGGAACCACTAATGCGGATGGCAATGTC
>JAFTHJ010000221.1 GCA_017457465.1 Clostridia bacterium
ATCCAGCTCCTGCTCGGCTTTGCCTTCGACCTCTGCGTACTCGCGCAGTGCCTCCTCGGTGTCAGCCAATGCTGCCTTCAGTTTCAGTGCGCTGTTGCCAGTCTGGGACGAATGCGCCTCATCAACGATGACGGCATAGTTCCTACCGTGTGCTGCATCGACCTCTTGGTATATTACGGGGAATTTCTGCAATGTGGTTACGATGATGCGAATGCCGCTATTGATCGCGTCACGCAAATCCTTCGAACTCTTGTCCTCACCGATTGTCTCCACCGATCCGAGCGTATGGTCGAAGCTGGAGATGGTTGCCTGCAGCTGCGCGTCAAGCACCGTTCTGTCGGTTACTACGATAACACTGCTGAATACCGCTTTATTGTTTTCGTCGTGGAGCGATGCCAGACGATATGCCGTCCATGCAATCGAGTTCGATTTGCCCGATCCTGCGCTGTGCTGAATGAGGTAGTTTACGCCTGCGCCGTTTTGTCTTACATCTGCAAGAAGCTTTCTCACGACATCGAGCTGGTGGTATCTGGGGAAAATGAGTTTTCTGCCTTGCAGCATAATGAACTTTTGGAGTATGTCCATCATGCTCTCGCGGTTGAATACATTCTCCCAGAGGTATGCGGTCGGATAGCCATCAGGGTTAGCGGGGTTGCCCTTGCCGCCGTCGTGTCCTGCGCCGTTTGATCCTTGGTTGAACGGAAGGAAGAATGTATCCTTGCCGTCCAGCTTCGTGGTCATCCATGCTTCGGTATGATCGACGCAGAAATATCCGAGTATGCGCTTATTGAATTGGAAGCACACCTCGCGCGGGTCGCGGTCGTACATCCACTGGCGCTTGGCGTTATCCACATTCTGTCCTGTGTACTGGTTCTTCAGTTCGAATGCGAAAACGGGAATACCATTCAGCACGATTACCATGTCCACCGAATTCTTTGTGTCGGCGGAGTAGTACCACTGACGGTTGCAGTTGAATACATTTTTTGCGTACTGCGCTGTTGCCGTCTGGTTCAAGTGCGATTCGGGCTTAAAGTAGCAAACGCGGAAGGTGATGCCGCGATGCTTGAAGCCTTGGCGCAACACCTTGAGCAGTCCGTCTGCGTCGCATGCATTGTTGAACGCAATGCAGAATTTGCGAACGGGGTCTGTCTTATTCATGTTCTCAAATCGCGCCCACTCATTCGGCTGCGTCCGCTGAATGAAGTCGATGAGCGTGTTTACATACAGTCCGAGCTTTGCGTCGTATGTATCGGTGCCTTTGGTGTACCCTCCTGCGGGAGAGAGGAAGAACGACTCTATGTCTTCTTCAAATCTTTTCTCTGTATGTATCATGCGGTCGGTACCTCCTTCTTGCCTGTGACATAATCATAGACCAATGTTTTTTTATACTTTTCGAGCTCGACCAAGAATTCTTCTTTCATAGAAATAAGGCGATCTATTTCTGCGCATTTTTCGTCAAGATAATCGGCTATTTCCTGCTGTTCTTCAATGCTTGGAATTAAGAAAGGCAAATTCTTAATTTTATTCCAGTTTGTATCACATGATCTTACACGAATTCCTGTTGACAAGGCGAGAAACACCCCGTCGTATGCCATGCGCCTTAAATAATACATGATGTATCGCTTATTCTGTGTGCTGTCCATCACATTCAGCACGGGAGTACCTTTTCCTCTTGAATCGGATATTCCAATAGCTCCTGCGAAGCCGTCCATTCCATGAACCACTAAATCACCAGGTTCAATGCCTTGATATCCTGCCTCTTGGAGAGAAAGTGTAAAGCCTTCTTCACGCCTGTTGGATCGAAGAGTTACTTCGCCATCACGGAAACAAGTGATAACACCGTCGTTGTCCTCAACTGGGCGCTCAAGAATACGCAGTACAACTTTGCCGCGCAGAATATCCCAATCTTGAGGTATATTACCGATCCACTCAATTCCGCTTGGTCTCATACCGCGTTCTCCACGGATTCCGCTTACGACTGTATGCGAGATGATTGCCTGCTTCAATTTTTTATACTGTGTAATTGTTTCTCGCGTTTGATTGATGGACTGGTTGATGGTGGAACACACGCTGTCCAAATAATTTGCGATTGCCTCTTGTTCCTTGATAGTGGGGACTATAATAGGCACATTGAGGAGGTCTTTGGCATTAAGAGAACTTCGGACGCCATCGTCTCCGATATGATTAAATATCTCTCGTTGCCACATTGACAAATAATAGTACTGTGCGTAAGGCGCGTGAATGTCTCCCTGCGGCTTCAAAATGATGTAAGCGGGCGAGACGATTCCAGTATAGGGAGATAACCCGACTCTACTGGTCGATACATTTTCCAAATCGATCAACTTGAATACAAGTTCGCCCTCGCGTAGGATTTGGTATCCGTTAAAAGCTTCTGGCTGTAAACCCGTATTATCTTCCTTTGATCTCTTGATAACGCCGTTTAATGTTAGCGCTAGTCTCTCATAATTATCTGCTTCATCGCCTACCACATCCTTGTGGTTACGAAACAGCGTTTTTGTCCTTACTACATTCCAGTGAGCTGGGATGTCACCGATCCATTCGATTCCACTGTATTTCATGCTTCCTCGCTCTCCTTATGAAACAGTGTATTGAGCGATTCACTGATGTCGGTTTCCAGTCTTCGAATACGACTTACGATATCCGTTAACGCTTCGGGAGCTTGATATTTGTAAAAATAACGCGTCATCTGGATTTCGTATCCCACCTTGGTTTTCTTTTTATCAACCCAAGCGTCTGGTGTGTATGGCAGAATTTCGCGCTTCATAAATGCGTCGATATCCTCAACGAGGGGAACATTTTCAGTATCCGTTTCACCTGCAACGGGACGCCCTTTTTTATCAGTTATGATAGCACCGCTGCTGTCCCTCTTGGGTTGTACTACCGTGATTTTGTTGTAGCCGAATTCAACCGTTTCGAAAACTTTGCTGTAGCAATATAGTCCCTCGGGATCGCCATAA